>DATCVX010000259.1:0-8912 GCA_036566705.1 Arthrobacter sp.
TTCATCGGCCGCTACGGCCGCGACGCGTACGGGGATTCCGTGGCCGCGCACCTCCGTGCCAGTTCGGTGATGCTGCCGCAGGGCCCGGACGACCTGCCCACCAGCGTGGCCACCGCACTGATCGACGACGACGGCGCCGCCACCTACACGTTCGACCTCACTTGGGAGCTCCCCGGCCTGGCGGACCGGCTCGCCTTTAGGTTGCAGGGGACCACCCTGCTGCACACCGGCTCCATCGCCACGATGCTGGCGCCGGGCGCGACGGCGGTGCTCGCCGCCGTCGAATACGCCCACCCGGCCGCCACCATCAGTTTTGATCCCAACTGCCGGCCCAGCATCATCACCGATGTGGAGTACGCACGGAAGCAGGCGGAAAAGTTCGCCTCGCTCGCGGACGTGGTCAAGGCCTCCGATGAGGACCTGGAGTGGCTGTACCCCGGGGTCGATCCCCTGGAATCAGCCCGCCGCTGGCTGTCCCTTGGCGGTCATGAGGGTCCGGCGATGGTGGTGGTGACCCGCGGCGCGGCAGGCCCCTGGGGTATTACGGCCGCCGGGGAAGCCGCCTATCCCGCGCCCAAAGTCGAGGTGGCGGACACCGTCGGCGCAGGGGACTCGTTCATGGCCGCGCTGCTGTCCGGGATCGTGGACCGCGGCCTGGACGGTGCACAGAACCGGAAGGACCTGCGCGAGCTTCCCGCCGAGGGGCTGGCTGAACTGCTGGCGCACGCGTCCCGCGCGGCCGCCGTCACGGTCTCGCGGCCCGGCGCCAACCCGCCCACGCGTGCTGAACTGAACGGGGTTCCGGGGGAGTAGGGCGGGCGCCCGAGGTCTGGGGCAGCCTGCCATCCGTCCCATGGATACCAGCTATCCCAAATGCTTGATTCCCCGATAGCCCAAGCCTTGCCACAGTGAGGGAAGTCACTTGGCGCCCGTATCAGCGCCGTCCCTTAGTGACCACCAAGAGGCTAAGGACATTCAATGGAGAATATTCAGCTAACGGATGCTGAGACCAGGACTGCAACGACCGGTCCCGCGGCAGCACGTACGGCCGGGCGGCTTCAGGCGACCCTCCTCGTTGCCGGCAGCTGCATGCCGGTGCTGGGGGCCGTACTTCTTGCCCCCATCCTTCCCACCCTGAACCAGGCGTTCGCAGACACCCCCGGCGTTGCCATCCTGGTGCCGCTCACCCTGACGTTGCCGGCGCTTTTTGTGGCGCTTTTCTCGCCGCTGGCCGGCTACGTTGCGGACCGGGTGGGCCGAAAGCAGCTGCTGGTTTTCGCCATGCTGGCCTACGCTGCCTTCGGGACCGCGCCGCTTTGGCTGGACAGCCTCGAATCAATCGCGCTGTCGCGGGTCGGGGTCGGAATCGCTGAAGCCGCCATCATGACCTGCTGCACCACCCTCATCACCGACTACTACGCGGGCGGACAGCGGAACAAATACCTTGGCCTGCAGACCATGGTCAGTGCCTTGGCAGCCACCGCGTTCTTCGCCCTCGGCGGCGCCTTGGGCAGCATCAGCTGGCGGACCCCGTTCTGGCTCTACGCGGTCAGCGCCGTCATCGTCATCCCCATGGTCTTCAAGCTCTGGGAGCCGGCAAAGAGCCAGCGCACGACGGCGGCAAGGACGCCGGTGCCATGGCGGCAGATCGGTGCCCCGGCCGCGGTGACGCTGTTCGGCGGGATCGTTTTCTACGCACTCATCGTGCACTTGCCGTACGTCGTCACCGGGCTGGGCGTGGGTGATGCCGCCATTATCGGGCTCGCGGCGGCCATCGCGTCCCTCGCGACGGCGGCGGGCGCCATCTCCTTCCGCTACCTGGCGAGGCTCGGCACCCGGAACCTGCTGGCGCTCGCTTTCGGGCTGGCCGCCGTCGGGCTCTCCCTGGTCTCCGTGGCGGACAACGTGCCGCTGGCGATCGCAGGGGCAGTCATCGCCAGTGCCGGAACGGGCGTGCTGCTGCCCACGCTGCTGACGTGGGCGGTCAACGGCCTCGAATTCCGGCAGCGTGGCCGTGGCACAGGCATCTGGACCGGGACGCTGTTCATCGGCCAGTTCCTGACGCCCATCGTCCTCGGAGCAGCCGCAGCGGGATTGGGCAGTCTTGGCTTCGCCTTGGGTGCGCTGGGAATCGCGTGTGCGGTGGCACTGCTGGCAGTCCTGGTCCGGGGTCCGCGGACGGTGCCCGTCAACCACTAAAGGACTCCGGTCCCTGTGTGGATAACCTATGGGTATGAAGAACCTGGACCTGAACCTGTTGCCCCAACTGCAGGTCCTGCTGGAGCTGAAGAACGTTTCCCGCGCCGCTGAGCGGCTCCAGCTGAGCCAGCCGGCCACGAGTGCGGCCATGGCCAGGCTCCGGCGGCATTTCGACGACGAGCTCCTGGTCCGGAACGGCCGCACGTACGATCTCACGCCCTTCGCGCAGTCCCTGGTCCCGCTGGTTGATGAAGCCATGCTCCACATCCAGCGGGCCACGCGCGTCCGGTCCGGATTCGATGCCGCCAGCAGCGAACGGGAGTTCATCATCGCGGCCTCGGACTACGCGGCAGCGCTGATCGTCGGGCCGCTGCGGGGCATCCTGCGGGAAGAGGCCCCGTCCGTGTCCGTGGACTTCGTCCCCACCGCCGGCTCCGGAATCCAGGGCCAGATGGCCGACTATTCGAAAATCGATTTGCTCGTGGGTCCGACCGGATACCACATGCAGGGGGCGAGCAAGCAGCTGTTCCGTGACAGCTTCGTGGCCGTGGCAGACACCGGAAATCTTCTGCTCCAGCAGCCCCGCCTGACACTGGCCGACCTGGCAACGGTTCCGCACGCCGTCGGGTATTTCGGGGAAGGAATCAGCACCCCCGCAGACAAACTGTTTGAGTCCCGGGGCGTGCAGCGCCGCGTGGCGGCTGTGGTGGCCGGGTTCCTTTCCCTGCCGCTGCTTGTCGAAGGGACGGACCTGGTAGCGATAGTCCCGCGAATGCTGGCCGCCCGGGCGCAGCGTGGCGCGGACATCGTTGTGCTGGAGTTCTCCGAAGGCACGGAAGCGTCCCTGGTGGAAGCGATGTACTGGCATCCGTCCCAGACGGAAGACCCAGCCAGCGTCTGGCTGCGCTCGGTGGTCCAGCGCGCCTGCGCCCGGCTACACGAACTCTTCCCGGCCACTGCCCACCCGGTGCCCATCACAACCGAAGTAGATGGCACTTAACGTTTGCTACGGCGCTCATCAGCGCATCGCGTCGGAGATGGACTTGGCTCCCCCGTGGCCTGACTGGCCGCCGTCCACCGGAACTTCTGCGCCCGTGACGTAGGAGGACAACGGGCTGAGGAGGAAAAGCACGACGCCGGCCACCTCCTCCACGCTCCCGGTGCGGCCCAGCGGGGTCTCGGCCAGCGTGGCCTGCTTGAACTCCGGCTTGGCGCCCGCCGTCATGGGCGTTTCGATGAAGCCCGGGTGCACAGTGTTCACCCGAATGCCGCGCGGACCCAGTTCCATGGCAGCCACCTGGGACAGCCCGCGGAGCGCCCATTTGCTGGCGGTGTACGCCACCGGATAATGCGCAGTCAGGCCGGCGACAGAGCCCACGTTCACGATCGCGGAGCCACTGGCCATCAGCGGTGAGAGGGCCTGAATGCCCAGCAGGGCTCCGGCGACGTTCACTTCATAAACGCGCTGCAAGTCAGCCACGGACGCATCGAGCAGCCGGCTGCGCTGGGTGATGCCGGCGTTGTTGACCAGCCCGTCCACCTGCCATCCCTGGGACTGGATCCAGTGCGCGAGCTTGGCCCAGCCTTCAGCGTCGGCGACGTCCAGCTGCCGGTACACCAGCGTATTGGCCGCAGGCGGGGAAACAGCGGCCAGCCCGGCCGGAATCTCCGATGCCAGGTCCGTGGCGATGACGCGAGCCCCGGCCTCAACCAGCAGGCGGGCCTCGGCAGCGCCCTGCCCCTGGCCGGCGCCGGTGACAACCACAGTCCGCCCCTCAAGCTGAAGGGATATCACGCTAGATCCCGGACGCAGCCGCAGCGGCAACCCGGTTGCGCGGACGGACACGTGCAGCCACCCGCGTCACAGCCTGACGCCGCTCACCCACGGTGTTCTCGATGCTGCCGATGCCCTCCACCGTCATCCGGACCACGTCCCCGGTCTTCAGCTGCGGGGGAGTCTTGGCGCCGTTGCGCCCCCATAGTTCGGCCAGGCAGCCGCTGCCGCAGGTGCCGGAACCCAGGACATCGCCCGGCCGCACCACCGAATCCTGGGACGCGTATGCGACGAGCTCGGCGAACGGCCAGCCCATGTTGGAGAGCAGGTCCTGCCCGATGGCCTCGCCGTTTACTTCCACGGCCATGGAGATCGGCAGGAAGCCGTCGCCGTCGTGCAGGTCCTCGAACTCGTCGGCCGTGACAATCCAGGGGCCCAGGGTGTTGGCGAAGTCCTTGCCCTTGCACGGGCCCAGGCTGACTTTCATCTCGCGGCGCTGCAGGTCCCGCGCCGACCAGTCGTTGAGGACGGTGTAGCCGAAGATGTGCTGATGTGCCTCGGCTGCGGTCAGGTTCCGGCCGTCGTTTCCGGGGACACGTCCGACGACGGCAGCCACCTCCGTTTCAAAGTCCATGTCCTCGCAGCCAGCCGGAATCCCGATCACCTCGCCCGTGCCGGTCACCGTGTGCGGGTTGGTGAAATAGAACGTCGGTGCCTCGTACCATTCGGGCACCACGCCGGCCACGCCGTCGATGCTTTTCCGCACGCCTTCGACGTGTTCCTCGAAGGCCACGAAGTCCCGGATCGTGGCGGGAACCAGCGGCGCGATCAGCTGCACGCCGGCCAGCGGTACAGCGGGCGATGAGCCCACGGTTTCAGCCGCCAGCCGCAGGGCCTCCGCCAGGCCGGCGTCCAGCAAATTCTGGACAGTCTGCCCTGCGGGCAGGGCGTAGCAGTTTCCGCCGTCCACGAAGCCGGACTGCGTCCCGCCGTCGTAATTCCAGCGTGCAATCTTGACCATCTGAGTGTTCCTTAAGCGTTGGGTCGGGCGGTCAGGGCGGCCGCCGCGGTGATGCCCAGGGCGCGGGCGTTGCCGGCCAAAACCTGTGTCTCGTCGTCGGCAGGGAGTCCGGCAGCCTGGACTTCGTCCACAGGCAGGTCAGCGCCCATGTCGAACGGGTAGTCGGAACCAAGCAGGACCTGTTCGGGGCCGGCGGCTGCCACGAGTGCCCGCAGTTCGCTGGCGCTGTGGACCAGGGAGTCGAAGTGGAGCCTTTTCAGGTATGACGACGGCGGCTGGGCGCAGCCGTGCGCTTCCGGCCGGACCTTCCAGGCGTGGTCGGAGCGTCCGATGGTGGTGGGCAGGTAGCCGCCGCCGTGGGCCGCCAGGACCTTGAGCTCCGGGTGCCGGTCCAGCACGCCGCTGAAGATCAGGTGGGACAGGGCAACCGCGTTTTCGGCCGGCTGGGAAACGGTGTTGGCCAGGTAGAAGCGGTCCAGCCGCTCGTCCAGGGAGCAGCCGAAGGGGTGCAGGAACACCAGTGCGCCGAGTTCTTCGGCCCGGCTCCAGAACGGTTCCAGGCGGGGGTCTGAAAGCTCGACGGTGCTGCGTTCCGGATCGTTGGGAGTGGCCGCAAATGAGCCGATTTCCACGCCGAGCAGCCCGCACTCCAGGACGGCGTGCTCCAAAGCTGCCACCATCAGGGCCGGGTGCTGCAGCGGGACCAGGCCCAGCCCGTTAAGGCGGTTCGGGGCGCGGTCAACGAACTCGCGCACCGCCTGGTTGGCGGCTTTCGCCACTTCCAGGGACAGCTCCTCGGCGGCGAAGTAGTAGAAGTGCGACGGCGACGGCGAGACCAGCTGCACGTCCACGCCCTGGGCATCCATGTCCGCCAGCCGGCGGTCCAGGTCGGTCAGCTGAGGCCACCGCTCCTTGATCATCCGGCCGGAAGCTGCCATGGATGCCGGCCCGTTTCGGCGGATCTCGAGTGCCTGCTGGGCGCCGAAGCCTTCGGGGTCGGCGTCCGACACCAGTTGCTGGAGGGCAGGGAGCAGGATGTGGGCGTGCACGTCAACGGTGGGACGGGTGCCGTCGTGGATGTGGGCGCTCATGCGGGTTCCTTGACCATGGTGGACAGCGAGTGCATCAGGCCGGGGACGTCGGCGTCGCGGACGCCGTCGAGCATCCACTGGCCCAGCTGGACCGACGCGTTGACTACGGCTTTTGCCCGGTCCAGGCGCCGGTCGGTGAATTCTTTCCAGAGCGTCTCGGTGACGTGGTCGCCGTTGATGAGCAGTTCGGCCAGGACGGCCGCGTCCTCCAGGGCCATCGCTGCACCCTGGGCCACCGTGGGCGGGCAGCTGTGCGCGGCGTCGCCGATGATCACGGTCCGGCCGCGGTTCCAGGGGCCGTCCACCAGGTGGGTGGTGAACCACGTGTAGTTGATGCGGGCACTGTGGTCCAGGTTGGCCCGGATCTCGTTCCAGGGGCCGCCGTAGGCTGCGGCGAGTTCGGCCATGATGCGGGGGCCGTCCTCGTGTTTGCGTTCCTGGGCCTTTTCCACCAGGTAGGCGTAGATGGTGTCCGGGCCGGTGGGGCAGTAGCCGGCGATGAAGCAGGGTCCGCCGTAGGTCAGGTCCGTGCGGACCACGTCCGCGGGCCGCTCAACAAAGGCGCGCCAGATGCCCATGCCGGTGGGCTGGGGCTCGGCGTCGATGCCGATGGCCTTGCGGACGGCGGAGTGCAGGCCGTCGGCGCCGATGAGGAGGTCGTAGGTGGCGCTGCCGCCGTCGGCAGTGCTGACGGTGACCGAACCGCCGTCGTCCGTTATCCCTGTGACGGTTTTGCCGTAGCTGATGCGGGCACCGGCCTGCTCGGCCCGTTCGCGGAGGATGGCGGTGAGGTCGGGGCGGTACATGCCCATCGTTGCGGGGAGATCGTCGCCGCCCGTGCGCATGTCGTCCAATACTGCGATGACGGTGCCTGCGGGGTCGGGGGCGCGCAGGCCGAGGGTGCTGAAGGCGTAGCCTTTGGCCTCGACCTGCTCCCAGACGCTGAGCTGCTTCAGGATGCGCAGGGCATTTCCCTGGAGGGTGATGCCCGATCCGAGGGTCTGGGGTGCCTCCGCTTTCTCGAGGATCTCCACCTGGATTCCGGCATCTGCCAGGAGGATGGCCGCGGTCAGTCCCGCGGCTCCGGCCCCGACGATTCCGACGTTCTGTGCTGCTGCCATCGCTGACTCCTTTGTATTGACGGCGTTACTGCTGGCGGTTTGGTGCTGTTTAACTGAGAAGCTACCGGACGGCGATCGGGTTAACGGGCGATCCGACAGCGCCGGTGATGGGCAGCGGGGCGGCGGTGAGCAGGAAGTCGTACCTGCCGTCCGTGGCGCAGGCTTCCGCCAGGCCGTCCGGGTCCCACATCTCGCCAAGGAACAAGCCCAGGTTGGGGATCGCGATCTGGTGGAGGGGCTGGAACGCGCCATCGAACTCGTTGGGACGGACCTCGAAACCCCACGTATCAGTGGCGATCCCGGCGATTTCGCTGCGGTGCAGCCAGGGCGCGGTGCTGAACGACAGTCCGGGGGCCGTGCCGCCGGCGTAGTCGCCCCAGCCGTCGCGGCGGACCCTGGTGTGCTGCCCGGTGCGGATCACCACGATGTCGCCCCGGCCCACCTTTGAACTGGGGCCCTGGAGCTCGATGGTGCGCTCGAGGTGCTCCGGAGTGATGGCGAAACCGTCCGGCAGTTCGCCGTCGGTCCGGCCCAGTTCCGGGCCGAGCGCGCGGCCGACGTCCAGGAGGACGCCGCGGGTGACGATCTTGGCGGCGGCGGTCTCGATGCCGGTGACCAGGTCGCCTTCGGAGGTGACCACGTCCCCGGCAGCCCTGCCGTTCCAGGCCTTGCCGCGGTCGAAGATGTGGCCAAGGCCGTCCCACTGCGTGGAGCATTGCAGCGGCATGGCGATCACGTCGTCGGCGCCGCCAAAGCCGTGCGGGAAGCCTTGGTTGCCGCGCTCGGCGTCCACGCCGGTGTCCGTCATGGTGTGGACGGGGTTGGTGCGGCGGCGCCAGCCTTTCTGCGGGCCGTTGGTGTCGAACGGCTGGGACAGCGAGAAGGCTTCACCGGTGCGTACCAGGGCCGCGGCTTCGATCCGTTTGGCGGCGTCGATGAAGTTCAGGGTTCCCAGCACGTCGTCGCTGCCCCATCGGCCCCAGTTGTTGTGGGCTGCGGCCATGGCGCGGATGCTGCCGAGCGGGTCTTCACGCCGGATCACCGGGGAATCGGCTGATTCCCCGGTGCCGGTGATGGGTGCTGTGTCCTGCGTGGTCACTGGACTTCGTCCTTGCAATGGATCAGCTGGGTGCCGAGGCCGGTGATGGTGCCTTCCATGACGTCGCCGTCCTGCAGCAGCCGGCCCCAGTGCTGGCCGTTGCCGGCGGGGCTTCCGGTGAGCACGAGGTCGCCGGGGCGCAGCGGCATGATCTGGGAAGCTTCGCTGACGAGTTTGGCTACCCCGAAGATCATGTCCTGCGTGGATTCGTCCTGCATGGCCTTGCCGTTGAGCTTCAGCGTCACCTGTACGTCCTGCGGGTCGCCGAAGAACTTGGCGGGCACCAGCAGCGGGCCGGTGGGCAGGAAACCGGGGGCGTTCTTGGCGCGGTACCAGTCGGAGCCGATCGCGGGCATGTCCTTGCGGAAAACGAACTCACGGGTGGTGATGTCGTTGACCATGGTGTAGCCGAAGACGTAGTCCAGTGCTTCCTCGGGGGTGACCCGGAACGCTGTCTTTCCGATGACTGCCGCAAGTTCCAGCTCCCAGTCATGGGAGCTGGAGTAGGAGGGCAGGGTGAGGTCGTCCGTGGCGGACGCGACCGCCGTCGGGAGCCCGATGAAGAAGTACGGCGTGCCCTGGCCTGCCCGCTTGTCCATCATCGCAG
>DATCVX010000260.1:0-5015 GCA_036566705.1 Arthrobacter sp.
CTGGCCACGAAAAAGTTTTTCAAGCGGGTGCTGCCCATCATGCTGGTCATGCTGGTCTGCAACCAGCTGAACCGGTCCAACATCGGCTACGCCCACGAGCACCTCGAAGCGGACGTCGGGATCGGCGCGGCCGCCTACGGCTTCGGGGCAGGACTCTTCTTCATCGCCTACGCCATCTTCGAACTCCCCAGCAACGTGATGATGGAGAAGTACGGCGCCAAGGTGTGGCTGGCCCGCATCATGGTCAGCTGGGGCATCGTGTCCTTCCTGATGGCGTTCGTGCAGAACGAAATGATGTTCTACGTGCTGCGGTTCCTTCTCGGCGCCGCCGAAGCCGGGTTCTTCCCGGCAGTAATCTTCTACTTCGCCCGCTGGGTCCCGGCAGGGCAGCGCGGCAAGGCAACCGCCATCTTCATCGCCGGCTCCTCTATCGCCGCAGCACTGTCCGGACCCATCGCAGGCATGCTCCTGAGCCTCCACGACGTCCTGGGCATCCGTGGCTGGCAGTGGCTGTTCGGCTTCGAGGGCCTGCTCTCCGTGGTGGTAGGCATCATCGTGTTCTTCCTGCTGGACGCCAAGATCCAGGACGCCAAGTGGCTCTCTGCCGGCGAAAAGACGGCCCTGGCCAATGCCATTGCAGACGAGGACGCGCAGCACGCCGGCACTTCCGGGGCAAAGGTCAACCGGTGGAAGATGCTGCTCAACCCGCAGATCCTGCTGCTCTGCGGCATCTACTTCTCCGTGCAGCTCTCCATCTACGCCAACACCTTCTGGTTGCCCACCATCGTCAAGCAGATTCCCGGAACCACCGACCTCAGCGTCGGCTTCCTGTCAGCGATCCCGTGGGTCTGCGCCGTCTTCGCCATGTATTTCGCCGCAAAGTGGCAGGACAAGGCCAAATCAAAGCGGCCGCTGCTGGTGGCTGCCCTGCTGGTTGCGGCCGTCGGGACCTTGGCCGCCGCAATCGCCACCCCGGTCCTGGCCCTGGTATTCCTGGCCGTCGCGGCCATGGGCTTCAAGAGCGCGTCGCCGCTGTTCTGGACAATCCCGCAGTCCGGCCTGCACCCGCTCGTCCTCGCCCCGGCCATTGCGATCATCAACTCGCTGGGCAACCTGGGCGGTTTTGTGGCCCCGTTCGGGTTCGGCATCATCAAGGAGACCACCGGCAGCGTTGTTCCTGGCCTGTTCGCCCTGGCTGCAGCGTCCACACTTGCGGCCGGACTGGTCTACTTCCTCAAGGAGCGCCGCAGCCCGGCAACGCCGGAGGACGCATCCGGGCAGGAGCCAGGCAAGGCTGCCGCCAGCGAAGCCCTGCAGCCGGCCACAGCCCGCTAAGCACCCGTGTCAGCGGCTTTTCCCCGCCCAGTGGTCCAATCCCCCAGGTAATGCCGGGGGAAAAGACCGCGTGGCGGGGATAAGTCGTTGCGCCCCGATTCCACCCAGACACAAAAGAGCCCCGATCCTAAGACCGGGGCTCTTTCATTTGCGTGCGCGAGGGGGGATTTGAACCCCCACGCCCTTTCGGACACTGGCACCTGAAGCCAGCGCGTCTGCCGTTCCGCCACTCGCGCGCAACTTCTTTTCCATAAATTGCGGCCGGTTTCCCTGATCCGCAACTATGTAAAAGCAGCGAGATCAAGCATAACGGACATCAGCGGCAAAACACCAATTGGCGTCCGCGGCCCCTGCCAGGCGGTCGCCGGACACAGGAAATCGCGGTCGGGCAGAGTCCTGGGTGGAACCGTGCCAGACCGCCAGAGCACGCCCGGGACCGAACTTTTCCGCGGGCCGGGCCGTTGTGGATTAAGGTCATTCACATGCCTGCCCAGTAGTATCTGATGTAGTAGTGCCTGCCACCGGCAGGCCTGCCGGTCCGCAGTGAACTGTGTTGCTTGTTAAGTTCCGGAACGAAAACTGCCCCGCAGCCGGGGGGAAAGGAGAAGGACCATGGGTTTGCTGGACAAGGTCGAGCGCGGCATTGAAAAGGCCGTCCGCGGTGTCTTCTCCACAGGTTCCAAGGCGCAGGTTGAACCGGTTGAGATCGCGAGCCGGCTTCGCCGCGAGGTGGACCACAAGGCCATCACCATCGCCGCTGGCCGCACCCTCGCGCCCAACGTTTTCGACGTCCTGCTCAGCGACGACGACTTCAAACGGGCGCAGGAATGGGGCACTCCGCTGGCTGAGGAACTGTGCGACGTCGTCATCAACCACGTCCGCAGCCAGGGCTACACCCTCCAGGGCTCCGTGCGGATCTCATTCCGCCGCTCCGAGGAGCTGCGCGCCGGCGACTTCGACATCAAGTCCTCCACGGAAAAATCAGGCGGTGCACCGGCGAGTGCCGCTTCCCGCCCCAACCTCCCGGCGGCCCCGAGCCGCCAACCCACACGCCTTCAGCCTGTCCTGGACATCGACGGCCAGCGCTACTCGCTTAATGCCCCGTCGATAATCCTGGGCAGGTCCTCCGAGGCCGACATCCTGGTCGACGACACCGGAGTTTCCCGCCGCCACCTTGAGATCCGCACCACGAACGGCGTGACCAGCGCCGTGGACATGGGCTCCACCAACGGCAGCTATGTCAACGGACACAAAGTCTCCGGCAGCACCGAACTTACCGACGGCTCCACCATCACGATGGGACGGACAAAGATCATCTTCCGCTTGCTCCCCGCCAACACTGGTGGCCGCCCATGAGCGAACTGACCATTACCGCCCTCCGCTTCGGTTTCCTGCTCCTGCTCTGGGTGCTGATTTTCAGCATCGTGTCGGCAATGCGCCGGGACCTGATGGTGGGTCGCAAAGCCGCCGTCGGAACACCCACGGCCCGCCAGGTCAGGAAGAACCCGGAGTTGGCCGAGGCACCGCCGCAGCCGGTCAAGCAACAAGCCCACCAGCTGGTGGTCGTGGAAGGTCCCCTCAAAGGCACCACCATCCCACTGGCGGCCAGCCCCATCCTGCTCGGCCGGGCCCAGGAAGCCACTTTGGTGCTCGAAGACGACTACGCCTCCGGCCGCCATGCCCGGCTCTTCCCCCAGGGCAGCCGATGGTTCATCGAGGACCTGGGTTCCACCAACGGCACCTACCTGGCGGACCAGCAACTGACCCGCGCCCTGCCCGTTGAGCTTGGCGTACCCGTGAGGATCGGCAAGACGGTCATCGAATTGAGGCCGTAGCCATGGCCGCCCCGGAAATTCCCGCAGACGAGGCCAGGCCCGCGCCGCGGCCCCTCATCATGCGCTACGCAGCGCGCTCCGATGTGGGCCGCATCCGCGCCAAGAATGACGACTCCGCCTATGTGGGCCGCCATCTCGCCGTTGTCGCTGACGGCATGGGTGGCCACGCTGGCGGGGATGTGGCCTCTGCCGCCACTGTCCTGGACATGCTCCACCTGGATCACGGGGATTACGACGGCGACGCCGGCACGGTCCTTGCCGATGAAATCCAGACAGCCAACTCGCTTCTGTCCGAGCTGGTGCACATCAATCCCAAGCTCGCAGGGATGGGCACAACGGTCACGGCACTGCTGCTGGCCGAAGGCAAGCTTCATTTCGCCCACATCGGCGACTCCCGCGCCTACCGCCTTCGCGACCGCGTCTTCGAGCAGGTCAGCGTCGATCACACTTTTGTGCAGCGGCTCATCGATGAAGGCCGGCTCCGGCCCGAGGAAGCCGAGACCCACCCGCACAAAAACGTCCTGATGCGCGTCCTTGGCGACGTCGATGCCAGCCCGGAGCTGGACCTCGACACCCTTGAGGTCAAGCCCGGGGAGCGCTGGCTGCTCTGCTCGGACGGCCTCAACTACGTTGCCGGGCACGTGGTGGAAAGGACGGTCCGGGAAACCAAGGACCTGCGCGAGTGCGTCGAAACGCTCGTTAACCTGACACTGGAAGCCGGCTCGCCGGACAACGTCACCGTAGTAATGGTCGAGATAGTCGAGGAAACGCCCGACGACGTCAGCACCGCCGCCGTCGAAATCGTACCGGCGGTGCCGGTCACCGCTGCCGATGCCCCGGGTCCGACCGCGACCAAGCCGGCGGCTGGCGCCGAACCGGACGCAGCAGCCGACTCCTCAAAGCCCGGTGCGGACAGGACCAGCGCGCAGACCCCCAGCGGCGAACCAACGGATTCAGGAAAGTCGGACGCCGTAAAACCCGGCGCCGGCCAATCCGACGCTGGCAAGCCTGAGGCTGAGCAACAGGGCAAAGAACCATCCGATTCCACCGATCCGCACCTCGGCGAACATCTCTCCGCCGAAGTCCTCCGGCAGGAACTGGCATCCCGCCCGCACGAACTGGTGGGCGCCGCGGCTTCGGCCGCCGAGTCCGGTTCCATACCCACCATCGCCGGCCGCACTGTGGCCCGACGCGCGGCCACAGTGCTCACGCACAAGGCCGACCAGCCGGCCGCGGACTCGGATGACGCCCTGCAGCTTCCGAAGCCACGCCGCTGGGTCACCTGGTCCATCGCCGCCTCCGTCCTGGTGGTCCTCACGGTCGGGCTATGGCTTGGGTATGCATGGACGCAGACGCGCTACTACATCGGGGAATTCGACTCCCGGGTAGCCATCTACAACGGAGTTTCCCAGCGCCTTGGCCCCATCCAGCTTTCCAGCCTCGAAGCGGTGACGGAGATCCGGATGGACTCGCTCCCGCCGTTCTCTCAGCAGCGTGTCCGGCAGACGGTCCCTGCTCGGGACCTCTACGATGCCCAGCGGATCGTCAAGAACCTGGAGCGCACGGGCACCACCTCCCCGGCGGACGAGTGCCCGGCACCGTCCACCACTCCTGCGGCCACAACCCCCGCGGCCACTCCGGCGCCAACTGACTCGGCGGCACCTGCACCCGCTCCGTCGGATCCGGCGGCAGTACCCACGTCACCGTCGCCCTCACCAAGTCCCACCGTCACCTGCGAGGGGGCCCCATGAGCCAGTTGAGCACCATACCCAAACCACGGCGCAACGTGGAGCTGTTGCTGCTGCTGCTCGCGCTGGCTGTGGGCATCGGCGCCAACATGCTGGT
>DATCVX010000261.1:0-2364 GCA_036566705.1 Arthrobacter sp.
CGCCGTCATTACCGAGCTGGCGGCCGGCCTGCGGCTCTACAGCAGGGCCGGAGTGCAGCTGACCGAGACCTACGGCGATGCCGAGATTTCCCCCGGAGCCGCCGGCATCACCCTGGCCCCGTGGGCCAACAGGGTGGAGGACGGTGTCTGGTACCTCGACGGCAAGAAACAGCAGCTGGATATCACCGAGGTGTCCCGGAACAACGCGAGCCATGGACTCCTCCGGAACGCCGCCTACAGCCTGGTGGACGAATCACAGTACTCCGTCACCCTTGAAGCGACGGTCTTCCCCCAGCATGGCTACCCGTTCCTGGTCCGGCACCGCGTTCAGTACCTGTTGGCGGAGGACCTCGGCCTGGTGGTCCGGCAGACACTGGCCAATGACTCCAAGGCGCCCGCCCCCTTCGTCCTGGGCGCCCACCCCTACCTCCGGCTCGGCGACACGGACCTGGACGACCTGCTGCTGACAGTGTCTGCCGGAACCCGGCTTGTCGCCGATGAGCGGCTGATTCCACGCAGTGCGGAACCGGTCAGCGGAGACACGGACCTCCGTGCGGGCCGGCGGGTGGGAAACCTGGACATCGACGTCGCCCTGACTGACATCACGTTCGACGGCGGGGTGGCCCGCCATACGCTGACCGCCCCGGATGGCCGCGGCGTCAGCCTATGGCAGGACGAAACGTGCGGCTACGTCCATGTCTTTGTCACCACGGACTTTCCCGGCAGGGCGCGGGCCGTGGCGATCGAGCCGATGACGGGACCGGCCAATGCCTTCAATTCCGGTGACGGGCTCCGCTGGCTGTCGCCGGGGGAGAGCTTCACCATGGCCTGGGGGATTGACGCCGCCGTGGGACATGCCGGGTAGCGGTTTCCCATAACCCCGCGGCTGGGGAAGTATTAGGCTATGACGCCAGCCGAGGACGCCACCCCGACCACCCGATCCGCCACCGCACAGCACGGAAAGCCCGGGGCAAACCCTGCCGGCCACGCCGACGCTGTCCCGCCGCTGCGGGTGCTGGCAGACCGCGAACTGGACCGTGACATCCCTTACGGAGTACGAATTGCGGCGTCGTGGGCTTGGCGGCTGGGGCTCATCATGTTGGTGGGAGGCGCGTTGATCTGGCTCCTCAGCCGGATCAGCTTCCTCATCATTCCTGTCATGGTTGCGGCCCTGCTGGCCGGCCTGCTCAATCCCATCGTGGGCTGGCTCCGGAGCCGGCGCCTTCCCAGCGGCGCAGCCGTGGCCGTCACAGTCCTGGGCTTCCTCGGGCTTATTGGTGGGTCCCTGGCGCTCGTGGGACGGCAGCTTGTGGCGGGGTTCAGCGAGCTGTGGAGCGAGGCGCTGGCCGGGATCCAGCAGATCCAGGGCTGGCTTGCGGAAGGGCCGCTTCACCTGTCGGCTGCCCAGATCGACCAGTACCTCCAGGAGGCAACTGCCGCGCTGCAGAACAACAGCAGCAGCATCCTGAGCGGCGCCCTCTCGTTCGGAAGTACTGCGGGGCACTTCGCCGCCGGCCTGGTTCTCGCCTTGTTTGTCCTGATCTTCTTCCTCCTTGAAGGGGACCGGATTTGGGCGTTCCTGGTCCGGCTGCTGCCGAGGAAAGCCCGCGCCGCCACCTTCGGGGCAGGCCGTAAGGGCTGGACATCCATGGTCAGCTACGCCCGCATCCAGATGTTCGTGGCTTTTGTGGACGCCGTGGGCATCGGCGTGGGCGCCGCAATCATCGGCGTTCCGCTGGCGCTTCCGCTGGGTGTGCTGGTGTTCATGGGCTCCTTCATCCCCATTGTCGGCGCCCTGGTGACCGGAGCCGTCGCTGTGCTGCTCGCCCTGGTTGCCAACGGCTGGGTCAACGCGCTCATCATGCTGGGAATCGTGCTGCTCGTCCAGCAGTTGGAAAGCCACATCCTGCAGCCGCTAGTGATGGGCAAGGCAGTCGCCCTGCATCCCGTCGCCGTGATCCTGGCTGTGGCGGCCGGTTCCTACCTCGCCGGCATCCCCGGTGCCCTGTTCTCTGTCCCCATCCTGGCTGTAGCAAACTCGTCGATTCGCTACATCGCCGGCAGAACGTGGGAACATGAACAAGTGCTGGCAACCCCCGGAGGGCCGGTAACGGTTGGCGCCGGCGAGGACAACACCTTTAAGGACGTCCAACTGCCCGGCCGAAAGCCCAGGAGCAGCAAGGAAGCTGCAGCCAGCACAGACGCACACAATCCGGAGGCCCAGGCCGGCACCGCAGGCCAGGGCACCGGAGCAGAATCCGCCAAAGGAGAATAGTCCGTGAACATCCTCGAAACCCTTCCCGTCACGCTGGACGATGTCCTGGAGGCGCAGAAGCTGCTTGAGGGGATTATTACCCGGACACC
>DATCVX010000262.1:0-5432 GCA_036566705.1 Arthrobacter sp.
CCCATGTGGGCCGGCAGCGTGGAGCGGAACAACGACGGCGTCCTCACGGTGGGCGGCCTCGACGTCGCCGCCCTGAAGGAACAGTTCGGAACACCGCTTTTTGTGATGGACGAAGCCGACTTCCGTGCCCGGGCACGGGCGTTCAAGGACTCCTTCGACGCCGCCTTCCAGGACATCTGCGGGGGAGTGGACGTCTACTACGCCGGCAAGTCCTTCCTCTGCACCACGGTTGTTAAATGGGTGGAGGAAGAAGGCCTGCGCCTGGACACCGCTTCCGGGGGCGAGCTGGCAGTGGCCGCGCGCGCCGGGATCGCCGGTGAGCGGGTGGCCCTGCACGGCAACAACAAGTCCGACGCCGAAATCAACCGGGCGCTCGACATGGGCCTGGGACGCATCGTGGTGGACAGCCTCGACGAACTGGTCCGCGTGGGCGCCATCGCGCACGGCCGCGGCGAGCGGGCAAAGGTCATGCTCCGGCTCACCCCGGGCGTCCACGCCCACACGCATGAGTTCATTGCAACGGCCCACGAAGACCAGAAATTCGGCCTCTCGATGGCAGGAGACTCCACAGACAAGGCGGGCCTCTCCGCGGCTGAGGAGGCGGTGGCGGCAGCCTCCGCCCACCCCGGCATCGACCTGCTGGGCCTGCACTGCCACATCGGCTCGCAGATCTTCGAGCCTGACGGTTTCGCGTTGGCCGCCGAGAAGCTCCTGCGGTTCCTCGCGGCCGTCCAGGAAAAATACTCCATCGAACTGCCCGAGCTGGACCTCGGCGGCGGCTACGGCATTGCCTACACCCCCGTTGACACCCCCCGCCCCGCAGCCGACATCGCGACGGCGATGGCCGCCGTCGTGCGTTCCACCTGCGCGGAACTGGGCATCGCGGCACCCCGGATCTCCATCGAGCCGGGCCGCGCCATCGTGGGCAGCACCACCTTCACGCTGTACGAGGTGGGCACCCTGAAAACCGTCCGCGTCGACGCCCCGGCCGGGGAGGACGGTGGGGAGAACGTTACGTATCCGCGCCGCTATGTGTCAGTGGACGGCGGGATGAGCGATAACGCCCGCCCGGTGCTCTATGACGCTGATTATTCGGCGATTCTTGCCTCCCGCACGTCCCCGGCGTCCCCGCAGCTGTCCCGCGTAGTGGGCAAACATTGCGAGAGCGGCGACATAGTTGTTAGAGATGTATATCTGCCCGAGGACGTGGCAGCCGGTGATCTGCTTGCTGTACCGGGTACCGGCGCCTACTGCTGGGCCCTGTCAAGCAACTACAACTATCTGGCCCGGCCGGGCGTTGTCGCGGTGCGCGACGGATCTGCCCGGCTGATTGTCCGCGGGGAAACCGAAGAAGATCTGCTTAACCGCGACATGGGAGTGCCGAATGACTGAATTGCGAACCCTGAAAGTAGCCCTGCTGGGCTGTGGCAACGTTGGGGCCCAGGTTGCGCGGATTCTCATTGAGGACGCCGACGCCCTTGCCGCCCGTACCGGTGCGCGCCTGCAGCTCAGCGGCATCGCCGTACGCAATGTCAATTCCAAGCGGGACGTGGAGCTTCCGCAGGAACTATTCACCACCGACGCCGAAACCCTGGTCAAGGACGCCGACCTCGTGATCGAGCTGATGGGCGGGATCGAACCTGCACGCACGCTGATCCTCTCGGCGCTCCGCAACGGGGCCTGCGTGGTCACCGGCAACAAGGCACTGCTTGCCCAGGACGGCCCCACCCTCTACGAAGAGGCGGACAAGGCCGGCGTGCAGCTGTCCTACGAAGCGGCCGTGGCCGGCGCCATCCCCATCCTGCGCCCCATCCGCGACAGCCTCGCCGGCGACCGGATCACCCGCGTCCTGGGCATCGTCAACGGCACCACCAACTTCATCCTGGACCAGATGGATTCCACCGGCGCCCAGTTTGCGGACGCCCTCGCCGAAGCCCAGCGCCTCGGCTACGCGGAGGCCGACCCCACGGCCGACGTCGAAGGCCATGACGCCGCCGCCAAGGCCGCCATCCTCGCCTCCCTGTCGTTCCACACCCGGTTTGCGCTGGAGAACGTCCACTGTGAGGGCATCACGTCCGTCAGCGCGGCCGACATCGCGGCGGCCAAGGACGCGGGCTTCGTCATCAAGCTGCTCGCCATCGCCGAAAAGCTCACCGATTCCGACGGCGGCGAAGGCGTCTCCGTGCGCGTGCACCCCACGCTGCTTCCCCGCGAGCACCCGCTGGCTGCCGTCCGCGGCGCGTTCAACGCCGTGTTCATCGAAGCGGAAAACGCCGGCGAGCTGATGTTCTACGGCCAGGGCGCCGGCGGCACCCCGACTGCTTCGGCCGTCCTGGGTGACCTCGTCTCGGCGGCCCGCCGCCTTGTGCTGGGCGGCCCCGGCCGTACGGAGACCACCACGGGGCATGTGCCGGCCCTGCCCATCGACGCGGCCACCACCAGCTATTACATCGGCCTCGACGTTGCCGACCAGCCCGGTGTCCTTGCCCGGATCGCCCAGCTCTTCGCGGAGCACGGCGTATCCATCGAAATCATGCGGCAGACCATCCACAGGGACGCGGAGTCCAACGTGGAATCGGCCGAACTGCGGATCGTCACCCACCGCGCATCAGAGGCTGCCCTTGCAGCCACCGTCCAGGCCGTGAAGGGCCTGGACGTCATCAATTCAGTTACATCCGTTCTGCGGGTAGAAGGAGTCTAAGTGGCTCACCAATGGCGCGGCGTTATCCGCGAATACGCTGACCGTCTGCCCGTGACGGAATCCACCAGGGTCATCACCCTGGGCGAGGGCGGGACTCCGCTGGTCCACGCACAGAAGCTGTCTGAGCTCACCGGCTCCACCGTGTACCTGAAGGTGGAGGGGATGAACCCCACCGGCTCCTTCAAGGACCGCGGCATGACCATGGCCATGACCGCCGCCGTCGCGTCCGGCGCCAAGGCCGTAGTCTGCGCTTCCACCGGCAACACCTCCGCCTCCGCCGCAGCGTACGCCACGGCCGCCGGCCTGAAGTGCGCGGTGCTGGTCCCCGAGGGCAAGATCTCCATGGGCAAGCTCAGCCAGGCCATCGCGCATGGCGCCACGCTGCTGCAGGTCGACGGCAACTTCGACAACTGCCTGGACATCGCGCGGAAGCTGGGGGAGTCCTACCCGGTCTTCCTGGTCAACTCCGTCAACCCCGCCCGCATCCAGGGCCAGAAGACCGGCGCTTTCGAGGTGGTGGACTCCCTGGGCGACGCCCCGGACATCCACGTCCTGCCCGTCGGCAACGCCGGCAACATCACGGCGTACTGGAAGGGCTACAAGGAATACTCCGCGCCGTTCGAGTCCGCGACCGCCGGCACCCTTCCTGCCGTTTCCACCAAGACGCCCGTGATGTGGGGCTTCCAGGCCGCCGGTGCTGCACCGTTCGTGGCCGGGCACCCCATCACCGAGCCGGACACCATCGCCACCGCCATCCGGATCGGCAACCCCGCCTCCTGGGACGGTGCCATCGCCGCCCGCGACGAATCCGGCGGGCTCATTGACGCCGTGACCGACGAGGAAATCCTGGACGCGCACCGCTGGCTTTCCGCCCGCGAAGGCGTTTTTGTGGAGCCCGGCTCCGCCGCCGGAGTGGCTGGCCTGCTCAAGAAGCACGCGGCCGGTGAGGTCCCCGCAGGAAAGACAATCGTCATCACCGTCACGGGCCACGGCCTCAAGGACCCCCAGTGGGCCCTGCGAACGGAAGACGGCAGCGAAGTTCAGCCGGTCAAGGTCTCCAACGACGTAGTGACCGTCGCGGCCGAATTGGGACTGGAAGAAAAGTAACCGTGGAAACCACCTCGCCCACCACTGTTGGACTGCCGCTCATCGAGGCCGGACAACGCGTCACCGTCCGGGTCCCGGCCACCAGCGCCAACCTCGGCCCGGGATATGACAGCCTTGGCCTTGCCCTGGCGCTGCACGACACCCTGACAGTGGAGAGTCTCGAAACCGACGAACTGCAGTTTGAGCTCAGTGGCGAGGGTGCCGAAACACTGCCGCGCGATGCCAGCCACCTGGTCATCCGGGCCATGGAAGCCGCTTTCGAACGCCTGGGCTACCGCCATGGCGGCCTGAAGGTCACCGCGGAGAACGTCAACCCGCACGGCCGGGGCCTGGGATCGTCGGCTTCGGCTGTGGTGGCGGCAGTATCCGCAGCCAATGCCATGGTTCCGGAAGCCGGGCAGCGCGGGCGGGACTGGATCCTGCAGCTCACGAGTGAACTTGAAGGCCATCCGGACAACGTCGCACCCGCCATTTTCGGCGGACTGGCGCTGTCCTGGCAGGACAGTGACCAGTACAGCAGCACGTGTGCCACCGTGGACGGCTCAGTAATCCCGATTGTCGCGGTGCCCGATTACGAGCTCTCCACGGAAGCCGCCCGTGCGTTGCTCCCGGCCTCGGTGGGCCACCACGCCGCGGCGATGAATTCCGGCCGCGCTGCCTTGCTTATCCACGCACTGACGCAGAATCCTGATTTCCTGCTCGCCGGCACCGAGGATTTCCTGCATCAGAGCTACCGCGCGGAGGCCATGCGGCCCAGCGCAGCCCTGATCGGTGCGCTGCGGAAAGCCGGACACGCGGCCGTAGTTTCAGGTGCGGGCCCCACCGTCCTGGTGCTGGCCCATGGCGAGGCTGACGCTGCGGTGGTCCTGGACTTCATCGACGCGTTTACGGCGTCAAACACGCCGGACATCACCTGGCGCGTGCTGAAGCTGGCAGTGGACGTTGAAGGTGCTAAGGTGGACATGCACCGGCGGTGATTCCGCCTATCTGATCTGAAACTGCACTCAGTTGCTATTTGATCTCCTACTGCGCAACATCTTCCGGTGCCGCCTGCTTGGTCTGTCGCAGGAATCTGCAGCATGAAGTGTCTGCCCCTGAACCGTCAGTCCAGCGTTCCGCCATTAATCGGGGCGTGGGTGTATCAGTATCCGGCCCTGCTGGCCGAAATCCAACCGGCAAGGCCGAATTTCCGGCTGCAGATCTGAACTGCAGCCCAGATCAAATCATCGCGTCCAGCTCCCAGTCTGGACGCCGTCGAGGGGGAAGGATCCTTCGTGACCGAAACCACTGAGCTGTCTTCAGCTGTGGAACTATCATCTTCTGCTGCCGGATCGTCAACGGCCGCACCCACCAAGAGCAGCGGCCTTGCAGGCCTGAAGCTCGCCCAGTTGCAGGCTCTTGCCAGCCAGCTGGGTATTTCCGGCGGATCCCGCATGCGTAAGGGGGACCTGGTCACGGCCATTTCCGCCCACCGTGCAGGTACATCAGTCAGCAAGGCCCCGGCCAAGGCCCCGCTTAGGGCCACGGCCAAGGCTGCTGAAAAGGCGACAGAAAACCACACGGCGCCTGCAGACGCACCGGCAGCCGCCCCGGTAGCCGCCAGCGAAACCGCGGAGGCCCCGGC
>DATCVX010000263.1:0-2743 GCA_036566705.1 Arthrobacter sp.
GCCAGATTCACCTGGCCGAAACCAATCCGGGGCTGTGGCCGGCCACCCCCGGCGTCGATACCGTCATTCCCGCAGAGCGGCGGATCGATGGGGTGGCCGAGGTCACCTTCGCCTCAGTGCTCTCGCCCTTATTGGGACGGAAGCAGACCCGCCTGGCGTACCGGGACGAGATCAACGTGTTCCGCCGCACCCTCCTCTATGCGGGGCCCCCTTACTCGACGCGCTGGTACGACGTCGCCGGACCCGGCGAGAGGACCGGGGCTCGGGCCCTGATCTACCTCAGGAGACGGGAGGGCATCGGCACCCGCCCGTTCCGGAAGTTCCTTACCGGCGAGCTCGTGCCTGCGCTGACCAACACGGGCGCGATGACAGAACTCCGCACCCAGGTCTTCATGCCCTGGAGCGAAAAGCTCTGGGACACCCCGAACGTCGCCCATGACAACCCGGCCGGCGAGCGGTTCCACGCCTCGCTGATCCTCGGCTTCCCCAACCGGCCAGCACGCGCGGCATTCTTCGAGAGCCCCGAGGTCCAGGGGTTGTCCGGCCACCTGGCGTCCTTCGCGTCCGCGGTCCACGCCTACGAGGTGTCCTCGGCCCTTACGTACGTCAAGGACGGATTCATCCTTCCCCACTACGAGGAGTAGGCGGGATCTGCGAAATGCCGAGGGCATACGGCCGTTCTTTCAAACGGGTATTGGCGGCGCCGCAGTCATGCGATTGCGTCATGACCGCGGCGCCACAGGTTTTAGCCGTTCTTGGCGGTCAGCTGCGGGTAAAGGGCCTCGATGGGGGCGCTGAGTCCGGCCTTGAGCTGCACGGACGTGTCGTCGGCGAGAACCTCGTACTCACCGGCTTCCACGGCATCCAAGACGGTACGCACGAGATCGGCCGGGTCCGTCTTGGGCCCGGTGGCGTGCGCAGCCATCGCCGTGTCGACATAACCGACGTGTACACCCACGACGTGGACGCCTGCGGGGGCGAGCTCCAGGCGCAGCGAATTGGTGGCCGACCAGAGGGCGGCCTTGGTGGCGCTGTAGATGCCACCGACGGCGTACCAGCTCATGGCGGAGTGGATGTCGATGATGACGGACTCGTCGTTAGCCGACAGGATCGGTGCGAATGCGCGGGCGAGGAAGAGCGGGCCGAGGAAGTTCGTCTCGACGTTTGTCCGGATTTCCTCATCGGTGTGGGTAAGGATGCCAGGGCTTGCCACGGAGGCCCCGGCGTTGTTGATCAACACCGTGACGTCCCCGGCGGCCTCGACTGCTGCCTGGATGGAGGCGGGGTCGGTGACGTCCAGGGTAAGCGGGACGATCCGCTCGTCGTCCCAGGCGCGGGGGGTGCGGGCGGTGGCGTAAACCTTGCTTGCGCCGCGGGCGAGGGCGTCGCGGACAAACTCCCGTCCTATGCCGCCGTTCGCACCGGTTACGAGGACGGATGATCCTTTAAGTGAGGGCATGGTGTACTTCCTTCGTTGCGATGAATCCGCGTTCAGAGGCCATGCGAAGATGGGAACAGTATCTGAGCAGCAGCATTAGTGACTGTGTTCATAACTGAGTGTAGTCATAGTTTATTCCCGGGAAGGTGACCATGTCGCTCGCATCCAAGTCCGTCGGCCGGCGCGAACGCAACAAGCAGGAGAAGCTTGACCGCATCACCGCTGCCGCCAGGGAACTGTTTTCAGTGCATGGCGTCGACGAGGTCACTACGCAGCAGATCGCCGATAAAGCCGATATCGGCACCGGCACGTTGTTCCTTTACGCCAAGACCAAGGGTGAGCTGCTCCTGCTCGTTCAGAACTCCAGTTACGTCGACGCACTTGAACGCGGCCGGACGGCAGCCGCGAAGACCCTGGATGTACTAGATGCTGTGATGGCCATTGTGCGGCCGGTCGTGGAGTGCAACCGCACCCAGATTGATAACGGACGGACTTACCTGCGAGAAATGATCTTCGGGGATCCTGAAGAGCCCCACCACCGGGACGCACTTGCCCTTTCGGCGGAAACTGAAGAAGCCATCGTCGCGATCCTGAGGCGCGATAAAAGCGTCGGTGAACCGGAGGCCGTGGCGCAGGCGCACATCATCTCCGCCATTATGTTTGTCAGCATGGCGGCAACCGTCAACATCGGCAGCTCGGTCGAAGACCTGCTGCAGGACATCAGGAGACAGGCCGAGGTCCTTCTGGGTCCGAAGAATAAGCGGCAGATCGACACATAGGGTCCTCGGCCCTGCCCGCTGCATACCCGGAGCTCAGCCCTTCGGCAGGCGAATCGGCTGGGGCTGGTAACCGGCCGACAGGGACTGTGGGGGTGCCTGTTCCGTGGCCATCCGGCCAGGCGTGTGGCCGGGCATCCGCGTGGCCGTGACACCCGAAGGCAGCTGGCTGCCCTGGGGCCGGGCGCCGAGGAGGCGGGATTCATAGTTGCTGTGGACGAGGGCTCTGCTTTTCATGACTGGCGCGTTTTCTCTTGAGGGGATTCAACGGGGATGGTGCATGAGGCGCGGACAGGGTGTCCGTGTCAGAAAGGTCCGGACTGGACCAGGTTCGCCGGCCGCTCTCCGCTGGCCAGCGCCTTGAGCTGGCTGGCGAGGAGCTTGACGATCCGCGGCTCGAAGGCCGAGGCGTTGCCGCCGATGTGCGGGGTGATCAGTGCGTTGGGGGATGACCACAGCGGGTGGTCCGCCGGCAGCGGCTCGGGGTCCACGACGTCGAGCGCGCAGTGGAGTCGGCCGGACAGGACTT
>DATCVX010000264.1:0-4930 GCA_036566705.1 Arthrobacter sp.
GACCTGACCGGAGTTGCCGCCGCCCGGGACCTTGCCCTTTCGGCCTCCTTGTCCGCCTTGCGCCGGGCGCGGCTGGTCAGGGGAGCGGGCGTCGTGTCCGGGTAGGGGGAGTAGGCGGCCGTGTGCTGTGCGGGCGGGGCAGCGGGAATGACCGTAGTTGCGTAATCCCCGGACGGGACGGGGAGAATCTGTGGCGGTCTTTCGGGCCGCGCCAGAGGTGACATCACCGTGGTGGGGTTGCTGGGGCGGGTGATGATTTCCGTGGAGTTCTGCACGCGGTGATCCAGCGCTGCCGGCGGCTGGAGGTCCAGTTCGCGGTCCGTGAGGTTGGTGCGGATATGGCGTAGTTCCTGGAGCAGGGCGGCGCCGTCCACCGGCCTGTTCTCGGGGTCGTTGGCAGTACACCACTGCACCAGTTCGTCGACTTCGGCGGCCAGTCCCGGGACCAATGCCGACGGCGGCCCCACCGTCCCGTTCACGTGCTGGTACGCAACCTGGATGGGAACCTCGCCGTTGAAGGGCTGCTGGCCTGTCAGCATTTCGTACAGCATGATCCCGACCGAGTAGATATCACTTCGGGCGTCGGCCTGGTTTCCCAGCACCAGTTCGGGGGAAAGATAGGCCACTGTGCCGATCAGCGCACCCGTGCTCGTGGACGTGGTGACGGCACGTGCCAGGCCAAAGTCGCCCAGTTTGATCCGGCCGTCGTCGGCGATCAGGACGTTCTCGGGCTTGATGTCGCGGTGGATCATGCCGGCGGCGTGCGCTGCTCCGAGTCCTTCGACGACGGGATCGATGAGTGCCAGGGCAAGCCGGGGTGGCAACGCGCCTTTGGACTTAATGACGTCCCGGAGCGTATGGCCTTTGATGTACTCCATGACGAGGTAGGCCGTCTGGCCGTCGTTGCCCTGGTCGAGGACACCCACAACGTGCGAGTGCGAAAGCCTGGCAGCTGCCTTCGCTTCACGGCCCAGCCTGCCCAGGAAGGTGTCGTCGCTGGCAAGGTGCGGGTGGAGTACTTTGAGTGCGACGTCGCGTTCCAGCCGCAGGTCCGTTGCGAGGTAAACGGTGGACATTCCGCCGCGCGCGAGCTTGGACTGGACGGCGTAGCGGTTATCCACCAGCGTTCCAACAAGTTGGTCAGACACGTGTTCCTGCACCCTACGATCCTAATCCCGCAACGAAACGGGCCCGAATCAACATGCGATCCGGACCCGTATCGTTACCGCGCGTGCCCTGGTACCTTCCGGGACCGGGCGGTGGGCTTGGTGGCCTAGCCGAAGTTCTTTTCGTGTGCCTTGATGGCCGCCACGTACTCCTTGGTGTCGTCGTACATTCCGTACTTGCTCACGGAATACTGCCCTTGGTAGTAGCCGGCGATCGCGGTGTCGCGGTCCTTGCTGGTGGCGATCAACTGGCGGATAATCGCCACGCCGGCGGTCGCGTTGTCGTACGGATCCAGCAGGTTGAGCTTGCGCCCCACCAGGTCCGAGGCCCACTGGCCGGAAGAGGGAATGACCTGCATGGTGCCGATGGCATTCGCAGGGGAGACGGCGCGCTGGTTGAAACCGGATTCCTGGTAGGCAAAAGCCAGGGCCAGGGCCGGTTCCACGCCCATGCTCCGTGCAGTGTCCGCCACGATGGTCCGCATCTGGTCCCGGGAAGGAACGGGAGACGCATTGAGCAGTGCTTTGTTCTCGTTGGCCGAGCTGACCACGGCCGCGGGGTAGGTGAATCCAAGGAACGAACTGGGGACCAGGGGAGTGACGCTCGCGGCCGGCTGCGCGGCCGCCGGCTGAACGGCAGCGCCGGGGATAACCAGCTTGTTGCCGGGGTAAATGACGCTGGACAGGCTCAGCCGGTTTGCGGACAGGACGTCGGACAGCTTGACGCCGTGCTTGGATGCAATGGCGCTGAGAGTATCGCCGGCCTTGACCGTATAGGAACCGGTCGGGGCTGCGGGCGCCGGAGCAGCAGGGGCCGGAGCTGCGGGTGCGGACGCGGGCTGGAGCGTGGGCGCAGGAGCTGCGGCAGGCGCGGCAGCAGCTGAATTCACTTTGATCTTCTGGCCGGGGTAAATGACGGAACGCATGTTCAGGCCGTTCCAGCTGAAGATTTCCGAGAGGCCCACCCCGTGCCTGGAGGCGATGGCGCTGAGGGTATCGCCGGACTTGACGGTGTAGGTTGCACCGGACGTGGCCAGGGGCGCCGGCGCCGGGGCAGCAGGAGCTGCGGCTGGCGCACTGCCGGAACCTGAGAGCCTGATCTTCTGGCCCGGGTAGATGATGGTGTTTGGCTGGAGATTGTTCAGCTTCAGCACCTCGTAGGTATCCAGGCCATGCTTTCCGGCGATACTGCTGATGGTGTCGCCCCGGGCGATCGTGTATTCGGCGGGGGCGGCCGGCTGCGACGGCCGGAAGGCGGACGGAATCGTCGTCGAAACCGAGGCTGCCGGGATGACGGCCGCCGTGGCAGCCGCCGCCTGGGCCTTCATGGCCGCTACGAGGGTGGCAGGGATTGTGCGGGCAGGGGCAGCAGCCGCCGCGGGGTGGGCAAGGGCCAGTGACGACAGAACAACCGCAGGGAGCGCCGCCGTGGTAGCGGCTATCATCGGCAGGCTCGGCCTGGTTGGCTGCTGTGGCGAGCGGGACGTCGTCATGGAAGGAATCCTCTTCTCAACTGCGGGCGGTGGGTGTTGCCTGTGTTAATAATGCTTCTAGTGTTACTTAAGTTATTGCTGTTACCAATGTGATCTATGTGAATCTCTCACGGATTGGCAATTAGCACAAGAATTCTCTAAAGGCTGACAACGGGAAATTTTTGGAGTGTCGCCCGCCGATGCATCCGCCGGAATGGTGGCGACTAGGCGTCAGGGTGCACGTCATGGCAACCTTGATCCGTGAGTAACGTAGAAAGCCTTGTTGGCGAGTGGCTGCCCTTGCCTGATGTCGCGCAGTTGTTGGACGTTTCAATTACGAAAGTCCACAGTCTCCTTGATGAGCGTGCGCTGGCTGCGCTGCGCGTGGGAGAACGACGAATCCGGTGCGTCCCCGCGGAATTTATCCAGGACGGCCACGTGGTGGACAGCCTTAAAGGCACCATTGTGGTGCTGGCGGATGCCGGCTATTCGGACGAAGACCTGATTGTCTGGCTTTTTACTGCCGACGAGTCATTGCGCGGTCGGCCTATTGATGCCCTCCGGGAAGGCCGGAAAACGGAAATCCGGCGCCGCGCCCAAACACTGGCCTGGTAGCCGGAATCTTCAGGATGCGCGGCTGACGGTTGCCTCGGCCAGCCTGCGGAGGGCCGTCTTTGGCAATTCGTCGAGCTCCAGTTGTTCCAGCGCTTCAAACGCCGCTGCCCCGAATTCGCCGATCAGGACTTCGGTTGCCTGGAGGGCTCCGGACTCTTCGATGATGCGGCGGATCTCGGCGATGTCTTCGTCGCCGAGATCGGGGCTTCCGAGCTTGGCATCGATGAAGGCAGATTCCTCGGGCGTTGCCTGGTCGAGGGCCAGCGCCACCAGAACGGTCCGCTTTCCCTCCCGAAGGTCGTCGCCGGCGGGCTTTCCGGTGGTGACGGGGTCGCCGAAGACGCCCAGGACATCGTCACGCAGCTGAAAAGCCTCACCCAGCGGAAGGGCGAAGGCGGAGTATCCGCGGAGAAGCTCGTTGGATGCTCCCGCAAGCGCGCCGCCCAGTGCCAAAGGATGCTCGGTGGAGTACTTGGCCGACTTGAAGCGGATGATGGACTGCGCCCGGGACACGGCCCCGGCCCTGTCCCGGACAGGTCCGGCGACCTCTTCGAGGATGTCCAGGTACTGGCCGGCCATGACCTCGGCCCGCATGAGGTTGAAGATGAGCCGGGCCCTGCTCCCGGACGCGGCTTTTTCGCCGATATCCGTAAAGGCTTCCTCGCTGAAGGACAGGCACAGGTCGCCGGTCAGGATGGCAGCGGCGTGGCCGAACCTTTCGCTGTCCAGGGCCCACCCCTGTGCCGTGTGCAGCTGGCTGAAGCGGCGGTGGACGCTGGGTCCGCCCCGACGCGTGTCGGACCGGTCGATGATGTCGTCATGAATGAGCGCCGCGGCCTGGAAGAGCTCCAGCGCCGAGCCTGCAGTCACAATTTGGCTGGCCCCGGCTACCCCGCCGGCTCCCCGCCAGCCCCAGTAGCACATCAGGGCCCGGAGCCGCTTGCCGCCTGTGACCAGGTTGGAGATGGAACCCATGATGGGATCGATGTCCGGGGAGATGGCCGTCATCACCGATTGGCGCGTGGTCAGGAAGTCCGTCAGTTCACCGGCGACCGCCGCCACGTATCCGGTCTGTTCAAGGCGCAGCTGCTCGGCAACCGTCACTTGGCGGACTCAGCTGCCACGTTGGCGCCAATGGTGAACGTGGAAACGCCCGCGGTTTCCACCACCGCCAGGTTGACGGTCTCGTTGTCGCCCCGGACAAAGTCCTTGGAGGCCACGGCGCCCACGGTTTCGCCGGGCACCGCCTTGAAGCCCTGGGCTTCAAGGGCTTTGGTGTAGAACTCAACAACGGGTGCCGGCTGGCCGGGGATGCTTCCCACCAGCGCAACGGTTGCCGGTGTGGCCGACTTATCGAAGCTGCTGGAAATCACCGTGGCTCCCGGCATGGCGGGAAGAAGCTGCTGCGGGAATCCGGCGACGAGCGCGCCCACGGTCGCGGAAGTTCCGGGTGACGCCGAGGGGCTGGCAGACGCCGTGGCCGTGGGCTGGCCGGTGGTTTGCGGGGAAGCCGCGGAGGACGGCGTGGTTACTCCCGGTGCCGCGGGGCTGCAGGCGGCCAGTGCCAGCGCTGCGATGGCCACGAGGGCGGCCGATCCTGTTGGCTTAAGACTTCCAATGACCGTCACAGGGACTTTCCTCCTGGTGTTGATGCCGGATTCAGCCTCCAGTTTAGTC
>DATCVX010000265.1:0-8132 GCA_036566705.1 Arthrobacter sp.
GTTGTTCCCCTGTCGGTAAGCGGCGGACGGGTCAGGGTCTTCGATCCCGCGCGGGAGACCGAACGGGTGGTCTCCATCCACCGGATCATTGATATTGAGGCTGCAGAGGAACTGCGCCAGTGAAGGACGCCACCGCGTGAACGACGGACCGCTGATTGTCCAGAGCGACAAGACCATACTGCTGGAGGTGGACCATGAACTGGCCACCGAGGCCCGCCACGCCATCGCCCCCTTCGCCGAGCTGGAACGCGCCCCGGAACACATGCACAGCTACCGGCTGACGCCGCTGGGCCTGTGGAACGCCCGCGCCGCGGGGCTGGACGCGGAGAAGGTGCTGGACACCCTGCTGAAGTACTCGCGCTTCCCGGTCCCGCATTCCCTCCTGGTCGACGTCGAAGAAACCATGTCACGGTACGGGCGGCTCCGGCTGGAAAAGGATCCGCAGCACGGCCTGGTCATGCGCACCGACGACTACCCGGTGCTTGAAGAGGTCATCCGGGCCAAGAAAATCCAGCCCCTGCTGGGACCCCGGATCGACGGCGAAACCATTGTGGTGCATTCCTCCCAGCGGGGCCAGCTCAAACAGCTGCTGCTGAAGATCGGCTGGCCGGCGGAGGACCTCGCAGGCTACGTGGACGGAACCCCGCACCTGATCGCGCTGAACGAGGACGGCTGGAAGCTCCGGCCCTACCAGCAGCTGGCCACGGAGAACTTCTGGGCCGGTGGCAGCGGTGTTGTTGTCCTGCCGTGCGGCGCGGGGAAGACGCTGGTGGGCGCAGCTGCGATGGCCGTCAGTTCAACGACAACGCTGATCCTGGTGACCAACACCGTGGCTGCCCGGCAGTGGAAGGACGAGCTGCTCAAGCGCACCTCCCTGACCGAGGACGAAATCGGCGAGTACTCCGGTGCGGTCAAGGAGGTCCGGCCCGTCACCATCGCCACCTACCAGGTCCTCACCACCAAACGCGGCGGCCTCTACCCCCATCTGGAGCTCGTGGACGGGAACGACTGGGGCCTGATCATCTACGACGAAGTCCACCTGCTCCCCGCCCCGATCTTCCGGATGACCGCTGACCTGCAGGCGCGCCGCCGGCTGGGCCTCACCGCCACCCTCGTGCGTGAGGACGGCCGCGAAGGGGAAGTCTTCAGCCTGATCGGGCCCAAACGTTATGACGCGCCCTGGAAGGACATCGAAAGCCAGGGGTACATCGCCCCGGCGGACTGCGTGGAGGTGCGCGTGGACCTTCCCCGGGACGAGCGTGTGGCCTATGCCATGGCCGAGGACGCCGATAAGTACCGGCTGTGTTCCACGTCGGAAACCAAGACCCGGATCGTGGAGCAGCTTGTGGCCCGGCACCAGGGCGAGCAGTTGCTGGTGATCGGGCAGTACATCGACCAGCTGGATGAAATCGGCGAGCGCCTCAACGCTCCGGTGATCAAGGGCGAGACATCCGTCAAGGAACGGCAGAAGCTGTTCGATGCCTTCCGGGCCGGCGACGTGAACACGCTGGTGGTGTCCAAGGTGGCAAACTTCTCCATCGACCTGCCCGAAGCGTCCGTGGCCATCCAGGTTTCCGGCTCGTTCGGGTCCCGCCAGGAGGAAGCCCAGCGGCTGGGCCGGCTGCTCCGTCCCAAGAAGGACGGGCGGGCCGCCCGCTTCTACTCCCTGGTGGCACGGGACACCCTGGACCAGGACTTCGCGGCCAAACGCCAGCGTTTCCTGGCCGAGCAAGGCTACGCCTACCGGATCATGGACGCCAAGGATGTAGGGCAGCCCGGCTAGGCATTAGAGCAGGCCAGGTCGCGCACGGCCGCGCCGGAGCGCAAACTGTTGGAATGCGCCCCAAACTCCGCCCCGCCGTTCCCCTGCCAGGCCAGGAATCCGTGTGGGACTATCCGCGTCCACCGCGCGTCGAACGCACCACAGAACGTGTGCTGATCGTCCTGGGCGGTGAAATCATCCTCGACACGGAGGACGCCGTGCGGGTGCTGGAGACGAGCCATCCGCCCGTCTACTACCTGCCGCGGTCGGCCTTCAGCCCCGGAACATTTGCGCCGGCGGCCGGCAGCAGTTTCTGCGAATTCAAGGGCGTCGCCGAATACCTGACGGTGCGTGGCGGGCCAAAGGTTGCCGAGAATGCCGCCTGGTTCTACCCGAAACCCGTCCGGGGCTATGAACAGTTGCTGGACCGGGTCGCTGTCTATGCCGGCCGGATGGACTACTGCGAGGTCGACGGCGAGCGGGTGCTTCCGCAGGCCGGCGGCTTCTATGGCGGATGGATCACAGGCCGCGTGACGGGGCCGTTCAAGGGCGAGCCAGGCACGCTGGGTTGGTGATGCTTCATCCGGGCCCCGCATGGAACACCCACCATCCATCCAGAAAACTCCCAGACTCTGGGAGCATCATGGGAGTATGAAGAAGAACGGCCCAGAGGCGAAGCTCCTTGTTGTTGATGACGAGCCCAACATCCGCGAACTGCTGTCCACCTCCCTGCGCTTCGCAGGCTTCGAGGTCGTCTCGGCAGGCAACGGGCGCGACGCCCTGGCTGCCGCCGAGCTCCACTCGCCGGACCTCGCCGTACTGGACGTGATGCTGCCGGACATGGACGGCTTCACGGTCACCCGCCGGCTCCGCGCCTCCGGCAAACACTTCCCGGTGCTGTTCCTGACCGCAAAGGACGACACCGAGGACAAGGTCACCGGACTCACGGTGGGCGGGGACGACTATGTCACCAAGCCCTTCAGCCTGGACGAGGTCGTGGCCCGGATCCGTGCCGTCCTTCGCCGCACCCAGCCACTCCTCGACGACGACGCCGTCATCCGGGTCGATGACCTGGAGCTCGACGACGACGCCCACGAGGTCCGCCGCGGCGGCACTGTCATCGAGCTCTCCCCCACAGAGTTCAAGCTCCTCCGGTACCTGATGCTCAACCCCAACCGGGTACTCTCCAAGTCGCAGATCCTGGACCACGTCTGGGAGTACGACTTCAACGGCGACGCCTCCATCGTGGAGTCCTACATCTCCTACCTCCGCCGCAAGGTGGACATTGATCCGGACGCGCCGGCCCTGATCCAGACCAAGCGCGGCGTGGGCTACGTGCTCCGGACGGCAGAGAAGCGCTGACCTTGCTGGAGCGGTGGAAATCGGCCTCCCTGAGGTCCCAGCTGGTCGCCATCATCATGGCGCTGCTGATCGTTGCGCTGACGGTGACCGGCGCGGGCACGCTGACGCTGCTCCATAGTTACCTCCAGGGCCAGGTGGACGACAAACTCAACGCCGCCGTCGAACTTGCCCACAAACAGCGTTCTTTCACGCAGTTGCAGGCACCCAACCCGGTGCCCACCGACTACTCCCTGATTCTGTACACGCCGGGCGAGGATCCCTACCCGTTCGGCGGTGATGCCCTAAACCGCCCGGACATCAGCAACATCACCGCGGATGAGGCGCAGGACATGGGAACCCGCCCCTACCAGGTCCGCGGCACCGACGGCCAGAACTGGCGGGTGGTGGCCGTGCCTGTCCTGGACAACGGACGCAGTGCGGTGGTTGTCATCGGCCTGCCACTGCAGAGCGTGGACGACGTCCTCAAGCACGCCACACTGGTAGTCACGGGCGTGGGACTGCTTACCCTCCTGCTCGCCTCTCTGATTGCCAGCTGGACCGTGTCCCGTTCCTTCCGTCCGCTCGCCCGCGTGGAGAAGACCGCTGCCGCGATCGCCGCCGGCGACCTGTCCCGGCGTGTGGAAGTGGAGAATTCCGGCACGGAGGTGGGCAGGCTTGCCAGTTCCCTCAACGCCATGCTGGCGCACATCGAAACGGCTTTTGCCGCCAGGACCGCGTCAGAGGGCAGGATGCGCAGGTTTGCTGCCGACGCCTCGCATGAACTCCGTACCCCGCTGGTGACCATCAGGGGCTTCTCCGAGCTCTACCGCCACGGCGCGCTGGCCACCGACGAGGACGTGGCCACCGCGATGGGCCGGATCGAAAGCGAAGCCAAACGGATGGGCTCCATGGTGGAGGACCTCCTGCTCCTGGCGCGCCTGGACGAACAGCGGCCCCTCCAGCAGAAGCCCGTTGACCTTCAGCTGATCGCCCACGATGCCGTGGTGGATACGCAGGCCAGCGACCGTACCCGCAGCATCTTCCTGACCGGTCTCGACGGCGGCAACGCGGCCCCGGCCCCCGTCCTCGGCGACGAGGCGAAGCTCCGCCAGGTCCTGGGTAATCTGGTGGGCAACGCCCTGCGCTACACGCCGGAGGGCAGCCCGATCGAGCTGGCGGTGGGCGTCCGGAGGTCCGACGGCGGTCTGCCCGTCTCCGTGATCGAAGTCCGGGACCACGGCCCCGGGATTTCCGACGACGACGCCTCCAAGGTCTTTGAGCGCTTCTACCGTGCGGATACGTCACGGACCCGCGAAACGGGCGGCAGCGGCCTGGGCCTTGCCATCGTGGCGGCCATCGTGGGCTCACACGGCGGCACTGTCAGGGTCCAGGCCACCGAGGGCGGCGGCGCCACTTTGGTGGTCAGCCTGCCCGTCCGGGATGAGGAATCCGACGGTCAGAACACTGATGGCCGGGCCAATGAAGCCGTGATCCGCGAAGTCCAGGACCACGAAGTTTGGGACGACGAGGCTCGGGACGAAAAGGCCCGGGACCGCGGCGACGGCGGAAGCGCCAACGACGGCCGCGTTATCCACATATAGGAACTTTCCGTGGCCCTCCCCGGGCCCCGATCCTTAGGCTCGTTGCAGAGGTCCGGAGCCGCCGGGCCGGACAGCCCCGCTGTCCACCACCGTGAGAGGCAGCAGCCATGAGCATCATTTCCGTTGACACCGAACTCCTCCAGCTCAAGTCCGCCAACGTCAAGGCGACGGTGGACCGGATCAGCGCCGACGTCCAGACCATGAAGCACGGCCTGGACGAGCTTCAGTCCACGTGGCGGGGTTCGGCGGCCACCAACTTCCAGGCGCTGGTGACCGAGTGGACCCTGACCCAGGGCAGGGTCGAAGCCTCGCTGGCGTCAATCAACCTTGCCCTGGCTTCGGCCGCGGCGACCTACGCCCAGGCCGAACAGGGCAACACCCAGCGCTTCAGCTGACGGTGAGGCGGGATGTGGCTGACACCGGCGTTATCCGAGGTGCCCTCCCGTGCCGATTGCGGCTGGTTTGTTGGCTGCTGTCAGGCTTCGGGGGTGCCCTGGTGAAAGCGGATCCGCCACCTGCCGTTGTCGAGGACCCACAGCGAGCTTCGGAGGATCGTGCCTGAACGTGCGTAGCTCCGGTATGTCAGCAGGACCGCGCTGCTGCCGATGCGTTCCGCGCCCAGTATTTCCAGTTCCGTCCGTTCACCGGGGTCTTCCTCCAGAGCCATCATCATTGCATCGCGGGTCCAGACCCTCCCCGAGCTTCCGATCTCCATAAAGTCGGGATGCAGCAGGACACCTGTTCGCCCGATGTCGCCACGGACCTCCGGGCCCAGCAGTTCCCGTTCGAGGGCCTCCACGAGTTCCTCCGGCGACTTTCCGGCGCCACCCGGCGTGCCAAGCGGATCCCCCTCCAGCTCGCTGAACAGATCCGGCTCACTGAACCGATCCGGCTCACTCAGCAGGTCCTGGTCATTAAACAGGGCCTGTTCGCTGAAGAGATCGGATCCGACGACGTCCGCCGCCGCACCGAAGGAGCCGGACCCGGAGTCTGCTGCGGCAGCTTTGGCAGCGCCGGAGGCGTTGGCGGAGCCGGCGGCGTTGGCTGCCGCGCGCACAGGCGCAGTGGCATTAGCCGCCGCTTGCGGGTGGCCCGGGGCTCCGGCGAACCCCGGCCCCGAACGGGCCGCCACGCCCTGCTGGTAGGCCGTGGCGGCAGCACGGGCCCGCTCATCGGCGGCCTCATTGAGGTCGTGGCCGGCATGTCCCTTGACCCATTCAAACGTGTATTTCCGGCCCGCGATTTCACGATCGAGTTCCTTCAGCAGCTCAACGTTCAGGACCGGCTTGCCGTCCGCCTTCCGCCATCCCTTGCGCTTCCATCCCGGCATCCATTTGGTGATGGAATTGATCACGTACTGGCTGTCGCACAAGACCCTCAGGTCTTCGTCAGGCAGGTGAGCCGTGGCACGGAACAGGTCCAGGACAGCCATCATCTCGCCCTGGTTGTTGGTGCCGTGCGGCCACCCGCCGGCCCGCCAGCAGTCGTCATTCACGTACCAGGCCCAGCCGGCCGGGCCTGGATTTCCTAAAGCCGAACCGTCGGCCGCTGCTGTTATCGTCACGGAACCATCCTGCCAGACGCCGCCGACAGCGCATTTCGCCAGCCGTGCCGGAAAACGCTTACCGAAAACTCTTGACGTCGAAGTCCAAGCGCGGCAAAATCGGAATCCTAACCGAGAAAGCGCTTTCTCGATGGAGTTTTCCCACCGGCACCGAGGCCGTCACGGGAACACAGGCGGGGTGGACCTCCACCCTTTTGAGGAAGGCACATCAATGAAGATCCAGGCCATCAGCCGCAGGAAGTTCCAGTTCGGCGCGGTCGCCGTCGCTGTTTCACTGCTTGCCACGGGCTGCGGCGCGTCCGGGGGTTCCAGCGAGAAAGACCAGGTCACCCTGCGGTTCGCCTGGTGGGGCAACGAGTACCTCAACGCGCAGACGGAAAAAGTCATCGACGCGTTCGAGGCCGAACATCCCAACATCAAGATCGAATCCGAACCGGGTGAATGGGCCAGCTACTGGGACAAACTGGCCACCAAGACGGCGGCCAATGACGCGCCTGACGTCATCCAGATGGACCAGAAGTACCTCGCCGAATACGGTGGCCGCGGGGCGCTGCTGGACCTGTCCAAGCAGGGCGGAATCGATACCTCAAAGATGGACAAGGAATCCTTGGCGTCCGGGCAGTACGACGACGCACAGTACGGCCTGAGCACCGGCAAGAACGCGTACGTCATCATGGCCAACACGAAGGTCTTCGAGGCAGCCAACGTGCCTGTCCCCGACGACACCACGTGGACCTGGGACGACTTCATGGACACGGCGGCGAAGCTCAGCGCAGCCGGCGACGGGAAGAACTACGGTGCCGCCTACGGCAGCAACGAGGCAGACCTCATCATCTGGCTTCGGCAGCACGGCGAGAACCTGTACTCCCAGGACGGGAAACTGGCTTTCGACCCCGCTACGGCGGCGTCGTTCTGGGAGCGGCTGAAGGACCAGCGTGACTCCAAGGCCAGCCCGCCGGCCACGGTGGCCACTGAGGACTCCGGCGCCGGCCTGGAGGAGAGCCTGTTCGGCACCAACCGGGTAGGCATGGCCTGGTGGTGGACCAACCAGCTGGGCTCGCTGGAAACCACCACGGGGAGCGGCATCAAGATGCTCCGCGCCCCCAGCGTCGACGGGAAGTCTGCTGATAACGGCATGTACTACAAGCCCACGATGTTCTGGTCCGCATCCTCACGGTCCAAGCACCCGGAGGCAGCCGCAACGTTCATCAACTACCTGGCCAACAGCCCGGCGGCCGGCGCCATCCTCATGACCGACCGCGGGGTGCCCGGCAACTCTGAGATCGTGGAGAAAATCACGCCCAGCCTCAAGCCCGCCGACACCACCGTGGTGGCGTTCCTGAAGGACATCGCGCCGGACATCGCCGACGCGCCACCCGTCCCGCCGGTGGGTGCAGGCAGCGTCCAGAACGTCATCAAGCGTTTCACCGACGAAGTCCTGTACGACCGGATGACCCCCCAAGCGGCGGCCGAGGCCTTCAAGAAGGAAGTCGAAGGAATGCTGGCAACGGCCCGCAAGTAGCGGAGCACGGAAGCCTCCACAAACCTGCCAACAAGGCACCGCTCACCAGCAAAAAATAATGCGGCCCCCTCCAATGGAGGGGGCCGCATTATGGTTTGCGCGGAACGTAGTCCGGGCGCTGGGGACTAGAAGCCGCCCATGCCGCCCATGTCGTCGCCGCCACCCATGGCCGGAGCGTTCTTCTCCGGCTTGTCGGCCACGACGGCCTCGGTGGTGAGGAACAGACCGGCGATGGAGGCCGCGTTCTGCAGTGCAGAGCGGGTCACCTTGACCGGGTCGTTGATGCCGGCAGCCAGCAGGTCGACGTATTCGCCGGTTGCTGCGTTCAGGCCGTGGCCTGCG
>DATCVX010000266.1:0-1736 GCA_036566705.1 Arthrobacter sp.
CGCCTTCACCGCCGCCGTCGCCGTCCTGGTCATCGCCTGCCCCTGCGCGCTGGGACTGGCCACCCCGGTGGGGCTGCTCACCGGAACCGGCCGCGGCGCCCAACTGGGCATCCTGATCAAAGGCCCTCAGGTGCTCGAGGACACCCGCACCGTGGACACCATCCTGCTCGACAAGACCGGCACGGTCACCAGCGGCCAGCTGGCCGTTGACGATGCCGTGGCTTTTGGGGGGTTCAGCGCGTCCGAGGTCCTGCGCCTCGCCGGCGCCGTGGAGGCAGCCTCGGAGCACCCCATCGCCCACGCGATTGCCGCGTCCGCCCTCGCCCGGATCGGTGAATCGGCGGCCCTGACGGCGCGTCCGCCTCGTGGCCGGGACGGTCAGAACGACGACGGCGGGCGGCTTCCCGCCGTCGGGCAGTTCCGCTCGGCACCCGGAGGGGGCGTGGCCGGCACCGTGGAAGGCCGCGCGGTGCTGGCCGGCCGCACCGGATGGCTGCAGGAGAACGGCGTCCATATCTCTCCCGAACAGCAGGAGGCCCTCCGGGCCGCCGAGGCATCCGGGGCCACCGCCATCTGGGTGGCTCTGGACGGGACCGCGGCGGGCATCATCAGCCTCCGGGACACCATCAAACCGGGATCCGCGGAAGCCATCTCACGGCTCAAGGCCCTGGGGCTCCGGCCTATCCTGCTGACGGGTGACAATGCCGCCGTCGCCGCGCAGGTGGCGGACGCCGTCGGCATTGCACCGGAGGACGTGTATGCCGGAGTCCTGCCGGCCGGGAAAGTGGATGCCGTCCGCAGGCTGCAGGCCGGGGGAGCCATTGTGGCCATGGCGGGGGACGGCGTTAACGATGCGGCCGCCCTGGCGCAGGCGGACCTCGGGATTGCCATGGGTTCGGGCACCGATGTGGCCATCGAGGCCGCCGACCTCACCGTGATGGGCAACGACCTGCGCCAGGTGGCGCAGGCGATCGAACTGTCCCGCAGGACCCTGGCGACGATCAGGACCAACCTGTTCTGGGCCTTTTTCTACAACGCGGTGGGCATCCCCGTTGCCGCGCTGGGCCTGCTCAACCCGATGATTGCCGGCGGCGCCATGGCGGCCAGCTCGGTCCTGGTGGTGGCGAACTCACTGCGGCTGCGCAGCTTCGGCAGGTAACAACCGTCGGCGGGTGTCCCCGCCGGCAGGCACTCAGGCGGTGCCGAAGCGCACCGCAGCCCTCGCCCTTGCTTTGGCGGCTTCCTCCTCGCGGTCCTTGGCCGGCGCGTGGCTGACCAGGGAGTCAAGGAGGTGCTGGGTGATGTGGGCGATCTCGTGCACGGCCTCGGCGAAAGCTTCCTCGTTGGCTTTCGATGGCTTGGTGCTGCCGCTGATCTTGCGGACATACTGCAGGGCGGCGGCGTGCACCTCCTCGGAGGTGGCGTGCGGTTCAAAGTTATGGAGGGTTCGGATATTCCGGCACATAAGGCCATGCTAGGCTCTGGAACGCCTTGGATCGACCCCTGCTTCGTGCTGTTGGAGGCCTTCCGCCCATGGGCAGTGGTGCATGGGCAGCGGTCCCCATCGACAGTGTTTTGGGGCCGGGATAGGTTCAAGGTAATGGATCTTCCGGATGAGCCGGGGGCCGCTGGGGATGCCGACCTGGATCGGATCCAAGACTAAGGAGAATACTGATGGCTGTATGGGGCGCGGATGTAGAACAGCTCAAGACTCTTGGCACCAAGCTGCAGCATGG
>DATCVX010000267.1:0-6236 GCA_036566705.1 Arthrobacter sp.
GTCCACGGCGGCCCCGGCCGGGCCGGCGGCGGCGAGGAACTGGGCGGCATCCGCTCGGTGATGCACCACATGCAGCGCACCGCCATCCAGGGTTCGCCCAACATGCTGACCGCCGTCACGGGCGTCTGGCACACGGGCGCCAACCGGAATTTCACTCTCGAGACTGAGGGAGCGCACCCGTTCCGGAAGTCGCTGGCTTCGTTGCGGATTGGTGACTCCGTCCGCTCGGACCTGCGCCAGGTCACCCTGGAGGACATTACGGCATTTGCCAACTCGACCGGCGACACGTTCTACGCGCACACAAACCAGGAAGCAGCCGCGGCCAACCCGTTCTTCCCGGGCATAGTGGCGCACGGCTACCTGCTGCTGGCCTGGGGTGCGGGACTGTTCGTGGAGCCCGCTCCGGGCCCGGTCCTGGCCAACTACGGGCTGGAGAACCTGCGCTTCATCACGCCCGTTGCCGCCGGGGACTCCATCCGGGTGACCCTCACCGCGAAGAAGATCACCCCGCGTGAGACCGACGAGTACGGCGAGGTGGCCTGGGACGCCGTCCTGACCAACCAGGACGACGAGATTGTGGCCACCTACGACGTCCTCACCCTCGTGGAGAAGTAAGTCCCCCCGCCCCCACCGGACGCTCTCTCACTTCCTGCGGGTTTTCTCCGGACGCACTCTCATTTCCTGCGGGTTTTTCCCGGACGCTCTATCACTTCATGCTGCTCCCTCCCGGTGCTCCCCTCGTGGGGGAGCACCGGGTGGGGGAGCACTGCGTGGGCGGGAACGCCCTTCCCGAGGGCATAGAGCCGCCGCACGGACCAGACCAGCAGCACTACCAGCAGGAGATTGCGGATGGTCAGCACAAGGACCGCAAGGGGATGGCCGTTGCTGAGCGGATTGAACAGCACCGGGAAGACGAAAAAGGTCGCGACGGCGATGATCATCACCAGGGCGGCCGGAACGCGCCATTCCTTCCAGCCGTAGGCCAGCCCTACGGCCACGGCGGGACCCGGCCACAGCACGAACTGGGGCGAGCCCACCTTGTTGAACACGACGAAGGCGGTAGCCAGGGCCAGCGATCCCACGAGCAGCAGCTCGGTCCGATCTGCGCCGCCTTTTTGCTTGCCGTTGTGCAGGGCCCAGAAGATCAGGCCGGCCACCGTGAAGGCGGCCAGGAGAAGAAGGGGCTGCATCAGGACGGACATGACTTCGGTGCCCGGCCCGTCCACCTGCATGGAGCCGATCCCCACGTTCAGGTAGGTCCGCGAGCCTTCCACCCCCAGCACTGAAAGCCACACCCAGGGCGTGCTGAAGGTGGCTTCAAGCTGCATGCCGCGGTCGCCTTGCAGCGTCAGGAAGTTGAGTAGCTTAGGCAGCCACCCCATGACGACGGCGAGTCCCACCGCCAGTGCCGTGACTGCGATCCCGGTGGCCACCAGCCGCACCCGGTTCCTGCTCACCGCGAACAATGACAGCAGCACAGCTGCAGGCCAGACCTTGATCCAGGTGCCGACGCTGAGAAGTACGGCGGCGGTAAACGGTGCCGACACGCCAAATGCCAGGGCGATAAGAACGATCGGGGCCGTGACGCCGTCAACCCGCGAGAATCCTACGAAGCCCAGCACCGAGAGGAACACCAGCCACCACCAGGCTGCCTTGATCGCATGGTGATCACGGCCCCACCTGGTCAGCTTGGCCAGGGCAAGGCCGTTGAGCAGGGCGACCATCAGGACCCAGCCCGAGAAGTACAACTGTGGTCCGACGACCCCGGCCAGCGCCATGGGCAGCACTGCCAGGATGGGATATACCGAGGCGCTGGGTCCGCCGGTGGGATTCTCGCTGCGGAAGCCGGAAATCATCCAGTCGCGGTAAATGGCAGTATCGCCGAGCGCTGCCCCCCGCAATGAAAAGGCCAGGGAAAAAGCGAGGAAGGCAAGGTGGATGACCACGTAGCCCCAGAGCAGGCCTTTGCGTGTGTTCAACGCCCGCTCCCACCGTGTCGGGATCACCCGAGAACGGAGCCGGGAGAGTTTGCTGAAGATCAGGTCAGGGGAGATAGGACTACCTCGAAACTGGCATGCTGGCTGTACTGGGCATAATGGCCAGTTTCTCATGAACCGTCCGGGGCGCGTCGTGCAGGGAATGCAAAAGCGTTCCGAAATAAGCGACAGGTAGTGCGAGAGCGTCCCGGGTTAAGCGGCAGGTAGTGAGAGAGGGTCCGGGTCTTTCCGGGCCGCCGGGGCGTAAAATTTCCCCCGTAGGAGGTGGCGAAATGAACCTAGCCCTGAACACAGCCACAACCATCCTGCCAGTCGATGATGCAGCACGCGCACGGAGTTTCTACACCGAAAAACTCGGACTCCCGCACCACGGAATGACAGACGATGGAAGCGAATTACTCGGTAGCGACGGCGGCCCGATGCTGCAGTTACTGCCGGTCTCGGACGGAAAGCACTCCGAGCACACCGCCCTCAGTTTCGAGGTGCGCGACATCGAGCGGATCGTGCAGGACATGGAAGCCAAGGGCGTCCGGTTCCAGGATTACGACCTGCCCAACCTGAGGACGGAGAACCACATCTGTACCACGGACTCCGAGAAGTGCGCCTGGTTCATGGACACGGAGCACAACATCCTCTGCGTCCACGAGACCCTGGGAACTCAGATGGAGTACCAGCTCTGACCTGATTCCAGGGCCAGGCAAGACCGCAGGAGGGGCGTCCCGGCGAACGGGGACTCCCCTCCTGCCTGCAAATCACCTTTAGGGCCGACGCAAGGTGTCAACATGGCTGACGAACAATCCGGGCAGGGCCGGTCGTTAGCCGGTGTCTGGCAACCACACAGCAGGATTGGCAAAGTGGCCCTGGGATTGGACCTGGCGATGTTGGCATTTCCGCTCTGGGTCCTGCCGTCGTGGTATCTCGTCACTTTCCTGATAGGTGCCGGCGGCATGTTCGAATCGCCCCGGGCCATTGCCGCGAACAGCATCTTTCAGGGCATAGTGGTCGTGGCTGTGCTGCTCGTCAATCTGGTGGCCATAGTAGTGGGAAAGGACCACTCGCGAGCTCTCGGCCTGGCCGTACTCCTGTTGATCGGCATCTTGGCCTATATGGGCTGGTACGCGAGTGAATACGGTTTTCCCGGCTCTGAATACCGGTGAAGTCCCCGAGGGTTGGGCGCCTAGGATTCAGCGCCGCCGTGGATGCCGTCGTCGCTGCTGTCATCAGACGGGCCGGTGCCGGTATCGGTCAGGTCCATGTTGCCGCGCGCTTCCTCCATGGTGGGTCCGCCCCGAGGCACGCTGTACGTGTCGGGGCGGATGCCGTGCGACTGCTCCTCGATCAGGGCCTGCTCCTCGCTGAAGCGGATCGCGTTCGCCTCGTCGCCTGCGTCGCCCTGGATGTCCTCCCGAAGTCCGGAGGGGTCGGGAACAATAAAGCCGGGATCCGGTTCCTTGTGGTGCGTCATGACTAACCTTTCCTTTGTTGGGATGAGCATGTGGGGATTAGCGGCTGGCCGGCCGTTCGGTAAGTCCGGCTTTCACATCCAGGGTCTCGCTGCCGCGTTTAACCGTGAATCCCACGGTGTCGCCCGGGTTGCGTTTCCTGAGCTCGGCAAGCAGTTGCTCGGGGCTGTCCAGCCGCACGCCCTCCATGGACTCCAGGACATCGCCCGGGCGGATTCCGGCGGCCCCGGCCGGCCCGTCGTCGGCAACGGAAAGGACGACGACGCCGGAGCTGGCGTCGGTGCCCAGCTGCTCGGCAATCTGCCGGGTCAAGTCGCCCGGCGTGAGCCCCAGATAGGCGTGCTCGGCGGTGCCGTCCGCAAGCAGCTCCTCGGCCACTTCAACGGCGGTAGCCGCCGGAATCGCGAAGCCCAGTGCCACCGCACCGGACGACGGCGGTATATAGGCCTCGCTGATGCCGATGATCTCGCCGCGCATGTTAATCACGGCCCCGCCGGAGTTGCCCGGGCTGATGGGCGCGTCGGTCTGGATCAGGTCCACCAGGGACAGGCTGTCCTGGGCCGACCCGGGAATGGACCGATGCAGGCCGGAAATGATGCCCGCGGTGGCAGTGTTCTCAAAACCCAGGGGCGAACCCAGCACAACGGCACCTTCCCCGACCTTGGGAAGCGTGGTCTGGTATGCGGGTTTGGGCAACCCGGTGCGCTCCGCCTGCACCAGGGCAAGGTCCGTCACGGGGTCGGTGGCCTTGACGGTTCCGGCCACGCGCTGGCCGTCGGCGAAGGCCACCTCCACCCTGGTTTGGCCGCGGATGACGTGCTCGTTGGTGAGGATCAGGCCGTCCTCGGAGTAGACCACGCCGCTGCCCAGCCCGTCCTCGGTGAAGATGGTGACCACGGAGGGGGAGAGGTTTTCCACGATCTCCGTGATGGGGGTGGACGTGTCCGGGCCGGCGCTCTGCTCAGGAGTCGCGGAGGCGGAGGACCGGGCGGCAGTGGTAGCGGTGGACGGCGCCGGCGAGGGCGACGGCGACGTGCAGGCGCCGAGTAACAGTCCTGCAGCGACCAGCAGGGGCAGCAGCGAGGCGTTGCAGCGAAGGGGACGGTGGCCGGCGGTACTGGCATTCGGCTTCAAGGACAACCTCCCCGGGGACGCTGGTTTTCTTCCACCGTAGCCGGGGAACGGCAGTAATACTATGCACGCTTAGCATCTGCCCTGTCCCGGACAGAGTTTGCCCTACAGCGGCTACGGCTGGGCGTGGAGTCCGTCGAAGGCGATCGTGATGACGTCGTCAGCCAGCTTTTCCGGGGAGAGTGAGCCGCCCGGTTTGTACCATTCCACGATCGAGTTGATGGTGCCGAACAGCAGCCGCGTCACGGTGCGGGGATCGATGTCCTGCCGCAGCGAGCCTTCGTCCCGGGCAGCGGAAATCAGTTCCGCCACCTTGTGGTCGAAGGCGCGCCGCCGTTCCAGGGCGTCGCGTTCGATCTCCGTGTTGCCCCGCAGCCGCAGCAGGAGCGTGACGAACGGCAGCCGTTCCACCAGTACGGCCACCGTCTGCCGGAGCACAAATTCGAGCCGTGCGTCGGCGGCGCCGGACCTTGCTTCGGGCCGCTCCAGGATGGCCTCCAGGCCGCCGAGGGCGTGGTCGAGTGCCAGCTTCAGGAGGTCGCCTTTGGACGGCACGTGGTGGTAGATCGCGGACTTGGAGATGCCCAGGTTCTCGGCCAGGATGCCCATGGACGTGGCGTCGTAGCCGTGCCGGTTGAAGACGTCGACGGCGATGAGCAGGACCGACTGCTGGTCATAGCCGGGCCGGCCGCGCTTGGTGGGGGCCTCGGGGCTGGATACTTCGCTGGTGCTGGGCATAGTGGCTAGTTTCTCACGAACGGTCGGTCAGTCGGGAAAGGTGGGGCGGCGTGGCCGGGAGCCGCGCCGCCCACCGGCCACTTAGCCCTTCGGCCGCAGGTCGTAGATCCGGCGCAGCTTGCCGTTGGACCGCTCCAGCGATCCCGGTTCCACCACGTCCACCGTGCACGAAGAACCCACGTGGATCTTGATCTGCTCCTGCAAGGTGCGCGCCGCCGTCGTGCTCTGCTCAAGCGTTACGGTTTCCCGGCGTTCGATCTTCACCGTCATCCGGTCCATCCGCTGGCCTTCCGGGCGGGTGAGTTCCAGCTGGAAGTGCGGGCTGAGCTCGGGGATGCGGAGGGCGATTTCCTCGATCTGGGACGGGAAGACATTCACGCCGCGCAGGATGATCATGTCGTCGCTGCGGCCGGTGATCCGCCCCATGCGGCGGTGTGCGGGGCGGGCGGTGCCGGGCAGCAGGCGGGTCAGGTCCTTGGTGCGGTAGCGGATGATGGGCAGCGCCTCCTTGGTGAGGGAGGTGAAGACGAGCTCGCCCTCCTCGCCCTCCGGCAGAGGTTCGCCCGTGATCGGGTCGACGACCTCGGGGTAGAAGTGGTCCTCCCACACGTGCAGGCCGTCCTTGGTCTCCACGCACTCCTGGGCGACGCCCGGGCCGATCACCTCGGACAGGCCGTAGATGTCGACCGCGTGGATGCCCATGCGCTCCTCGATCTCCCGGCGCATCTCCTCCGTCCACGGCTCCGCGCCGAAGATGCCGACCCGCAGCGAGGTGCCGCGCGGGTCGACGCCCTGGCGCTCGAACTCGTCCAGCAGGGTGAGCATGTAGGACGGGGTGACCATGATGATCTCGGGCCTGAAGTCCTGGATGATCTGCACCTGGCGGGCCGTCATGCCGCCCGAGGCG
>DATCVX010000268.1:0-3250 GCA_036566705.1 Arthrobacter sp.
CCGACACACCCGGAGGAAATGCAGCCCACTGCCCCTCTTGTTGTTTATGTTATTGATGTGACCAGTGTTGCCAAAGTGCATCTGGTCCCGTAGCCTCTGAAATGCTGGGCGATCGGCAGAGGGGCACTCAGTGCCGACCAATCAGACCTCGCTCCCCAGCCCAAAGATGCTGCGAGGTTCTGCGAATGGCTTTGACCGGACCCGGCCGTTGGGCCGCCCAGCTGGGACTCGCCGTCGTGCTTCTTGGAAGCATCCCGCTGCATGCCCAGGCTGCGGCGGCGCCATTGGCACGGGCTTATGTGGTGCCTGCAGTCAGCATTCGGGCAGCGCCGGCGATCCCGTCCCCCGAGGACATTGCCGCGGCCAAGGCAAGTGAAAGCGCGACGGCGGACCAGGTCACCGCCATTGAACGGCTCCTTGCGGACGCAGCGCGCGCCCAGGAGGCCACCTTGGCCCTGGCGATGCAGGCCAACAACGCCTACAGCGAGTCGCTCGTTGAGCTTCAGGCACGGCAGGCGGCCGCAAAAGTGGCCACCGCACGGGCAGAAGCAGCCGGGCTGGAGCAGGACAGGACGCGCAAACAGGTGGGGCAGCTGGCCGGGGACCTCTACCGCAACGGCGGCATGAACCCTGCCCTGACCACTTTCGTCACGGGCGGCGGGGACGTTTTGGGACAGGCCGCCACGCTCGAAGCCATCTCGGCAAGCCGGAGCCGCGCCTTCGAATCCGCTGCGAACGCGGCAACGGCGGCAACGTCCCTGACGGAAGCGGCCGAGGACGCCAACCGGGCAGCAGACGATGCAGCCAGGAACGCCGAAGCACGTAAAACCCAGGCCGAACAGGCCAATGCTGCTCAGGCCAAGGCAGTGGCCGAGGCAGCGGCGCAGCGGACGGTCCTGGTGGACCAGCTCGCACAGCTGCGGAACACCACTGTCGCCCTCGAATCGGCGCGCGTGGACGCGCTGGACCGGCAGCGCGAGGAGGCCCGGCTTGCTGCCGTCACCGCCGCCGCGGACCGGGCGGCAGCCGACCAGGCCGCGGCGGACCAGGGTGCCGGAGGCATTGCACCTGCTGCACCGGCGGCACCTGCTCCGGCGCCCGCGCCAGTTCCAGCACCCGCTCCAGCTCCGGCACCGGCGCCAGTTCCAGCTCCCGCACCGGCTCCAGCTCCCGCACCGGCTCCAGCTCCGGCACCCGCCCCAGCTCCTGCCCCAGCACCCGCTCCAGCTCCGGCACCCGCCCCCGCACCGTCACCAGGCGGCTCCAACGAGACGGCCATCTCGGTGGCGATGACCAAAGTCGGCGCGCCGTACTACTACCAGTGGGGCGGCACCGGCCCGAATGGCTTTGACTGCTCGGGGCTGGTCCAGACTTCCTTCGCCGCCGCGGGCAAGTATCTCCCGCGCACGGCCTCGCAGCAGTACGCGTCGGCACCGGTCCATGTCCCCATCTCGCAGGCCCGGCGTGGCGACCTGCTCGTGTGGGGCTCGGCGCCGAACTTCTACCACGTTGCCATCTACCTCGGGAACGGCCAGGTAGTACAGGCTCTCAACCCGGAAGAAGGCATCGGCGTCACGTCACTGAGCAGCATGGCCGGCATGCAGCTCCATCCGTACGCCGCCCGCTACTGACGCCGGCGCCGGGGCAAATCGTCAGGACAGCACGTCCTTGGTGACGAACCTGCCGTAGGCCAGCGCCCCGAACACGGCCACGTAGCCCGCCTGGAGCAGCGCATTGCTGCCGAAGGAATCCCACAACACCGGCTGGCGCAGGAGATCCCCGAATCCAAGCCAGTAATGGCTGAACAGCCACGGATGCAGCCATTCCAGCTGGGGCAGCTGGTCCAGGACTTGCGAAACCACGGACAGCACCACAGTGGCGGCCATGGCGCCTACCGGGACCACCGTCAGTGTGGACAGGAAAAGCCCGATCGCCGACAGCCCGGCCAGCGACACCGCCAGGTACGCGGCGATCAGCACGAGCCGCACGGCAGCCTCCGGCGGCTGGACCACATCCCCGGACAGCAGTGTGACCGGCCCGATCGGAAACAGCGAGGCACCGATGGCCGCCCCCGCCAGGGCAACCGTAACCGGCGCGGCCACACAAAAAGCCAACGCGCCGGCGTACTTGACCAGCAGCAGCCGGACACGGCCGGCCGGTGCCACCAGCAGGTACCGCAGGGTGCCCAGGCTCGCCTCCCCCGCGATGGTGTCGCCTGCAACAACCCCGATGGTCAGGGGAAGGAACAACGGGACGGACACCAGCATCGCGGTGACCGCCACGAAGAGCCCGTTCTGTGAGATCCGGTCCAGGAAGGCCGGTCCGCGGCCCGACGGGACGCTGGACGAGAGCCGGACCGCGACGGCGATCAGCACCGGTATGGCGGCCAGCGCCAGGAGCATTGCCCAGGTCCGCCGGCGCCTGAACAGGACGCTTAGTTCGGAACCCAGGAGAGGGATGCTGGACGCCGCGCGGTCCCCCGCCCGGACGCTCGTGGAGACGCCTCGGGGCTGGGCGCCGGACATGCTCTGCGGAACCCTGTTGGGCACATCGCCCGGCACGCTACTGGGCAACGTCGAACCCCTCCCCCGTGAGCGCCACGAAGCGGTCCTCAAGGCTTTCGCGTTCAACCGAGAATCCGCGGACCCGCACTCCGGCCTCCACCAGCCGGGCAACGATCTCCTCCGGCGCGACTGGACCGGCCGCTGCCAAAGCACCCGGGCCCGTGCTGGTCCCCAACGTGGCGGTGACCACCGCCCCGTCGGTTTCGGGGCTGCCGGCCGCGGGAGTCATCCCCAGCCGCGCCAGGACGCCAAAGGCGGTGCCGGCGTCGGGCGTTAAAAGGCGGATCCGTGCCTCACCGGCCTGCCGGAGTTCCGGGAGCGGGCCCTGGGCGACCAGGCGGCCCGTGCTCATGATGGCAGCGTGCGTGCAGATCTGCTCCACCTCGGCCAGCAGGTGGCTGGAGACGAACACCGTGGCGCCGTCGGCTGCAAGCGAGCGGACCAGGTTCCGCACTTCCCGGGTCCCCTGCGGATCCAGTCCGTTGGTGGGCTCGTCGAGAACCAGGAGTTCGCGCGGGGACAGCAGGGCATTCGCTATCCCCAGGCGCTGCTTCATCCCGAGCGAATAGGCATGGACGCGCTTGCCGGCGGCATGCGAGAGCCCCACCCGCTCCAGCGCCTCACCCACCCGGGTCCGGCGCGTGGCCGGGCGCGCATTGCGGCTCGCGGCGTCCAGCCGGTGCAGG
>DATCVX010000269.1:0-3201 GCA_036566705.1 Arthrobacter sp.
GGCGACCACGGGATGAGGCCCAGGCCGTACTGCTGGGCGGACGGGATGACCTCCAGCTCCACCTCACGGCGGAAGAGGTTGTAGATGGACTGCTCGCTGACCAGGCCCGTGTAGTTCCGGCGCCGGGCTGCCTCCTGCGCCTGGGCGATGTGCCAGCCGGCGAAGTTGCTGCTGCCCGAGTACAGGATCTTGCCCTGCTGGACGGCAACCTCGATGGCCTGCCAGATCTCATCCCACGGGGTGTCCCGGTCGATGTGGTGGAACTGGTAGACGTCGATGTAGTCCGTCTGCAGGCGTTTGAGGCTGGCATCCAGCGCCCGGCGGATGTTGAGTGCGGAGAGCTTGGACTCGTTGGGACGGTCAGTCATGGTGCCGTAGAGCTTCGTGGCCAGGACGGTCCGTTCGCGGCGCTCGCCGCCCTGCGCGAACCAGCGGCCGATGATCTCTTCCGTCCAGCCGCGGTGGCCGGTGCCGCCGTACACGTTGGCGGTGTCGAAGAAGTTGATGCCGGAGTCCAGCGCGGAGTCCATGATGGAGTGCGCGTCGGCTTCCTCGGTCTGCGGGCCGAAGTTCATGGTGCCCAGGCAGAGGCGGGAGACCTTCAGGCCGGAACGGCCAAGGTGGGTGTACTGCATAGTTTGGTCCTTTGGTTTAGTCGGGGTGTTAGAGCTGGGTGAAGGATGCGACGGCGGGATCGGAACCGATGCGCGCACCGGACTCCAGCGCCGTGATGGCCGCAAGTTCGTCGTTGCTGAGCGTGAGGGATGTGGCCGCGAAGTTTTCGCGGATCCGGGACGGGTCCACGGACTTGGGGATGGCGATGGTGCCCGCGGCGAGGTGCCAGGCGAGTACCACCTGGGCGGTGGTGGCGTTGTGCGCCTGCGCGACGGCGGTGACGGCGTTTCCGTTCAGGTCGCCACCCTGCCCCAGCGGGCTGTAGGCCTCCACTGCGATGCCGAGCTTCCGGCACTTGGCGGCAAGCTCGGCCTGCTGGTAGCTGGGGTGCCGCTCGATCTGGTTGACCGCGGGCGGAACTTCCGCGGCTTCCAGCAGGGTGTCCAGGTGGTCGGAGAGGAAATTGGAAACCCCGATGGCGCGGATCTGTTTGTTTTCATACAGCCGCTCCATCTCCTTCCATGCCTGGACGTAGAGCCCCTGCGACGGGACCGGCCAGTGGATGAGGTACAGGTCCACGTAATCCAGGCCCAGCGCCCTGCGGCTGTTCTGGAAGGCTTCCTGTGCGCGGCCCTGCTCGCCGTTGCGGAGTTTGGTGGTGACGAAGATTTCCTCGCGGGCAATGCCTGAGGCGGCGATGGCCGCGCCGACGCCTTCCTCGTTGCGGTAGCCGGCTGCCGTGTCGATGTGGCGGTAGCCCGCAGCCAGCGCGTCCTCGACGATCCGCTGCGTGTCCTCCGGCGGAACCTGGAAGACGCCCAGGCCCAGCTGCGGGATGGTGACGCCGTTGTTCAGTGTTGTCTCCGGTGTCAGCTCTGACATGGGTGGCTCCTTTGCGGATGAACAGGAAGTGATCGGTGAGAAAGCGCTTTCGGGGAGGCTCTCCATTGAGCCTATGCACTTTTCCGCCGATAGTCAGCCCTTGACCCTGTTCCTGTTTTTCCTAGGACTGGCAGTCCTACCTTCGTTGTAGAAAGTGCCTGCCCGGGCCATGCAGAATAGGGTGCATGGGTCAGAGCGCCGAGTTTGGAAAATTCCTGAAGGCCATGCGGTCCCGGCTAAGTCCGGAAGAGGCTGGAGCCAAGGGCACTTCCGGCGCGCGCCGTGTTCCCGGCCTCCGGCGCGAGGAAGTGGCGCAGCTGGCAGGCGTCAGCACGGACTACTACATCCGCCTGGAGCAGGGGAGGAACATCCACCCTTCGCGCACCGTGCTGGACTCGGTGTCCCGCGCCCTCCGGCTGGACGCCGGGGAACATGCGCACATGATGGACCTGCTGGAAAACTGCGCGGCCAGCACGCGTTCCCCCGGACCGGCCCAGGCTGTCCGTCCTGCCCTCCGCCAGCTCCTGGAGGCAGTGGGCGACGTCCCGGCCATGGTGCTGGGACGCCGGACCGACGTCCTCGCCGGGAACCGGATGGCGTTCCTGCTGTTCACGGATTTCCAGGGCCTACCGCCCCAGGAGCGGAACCTCACCCGGTGGCTGATCCTCGATCCGGGTGCCCGGGAGCTCTTCCGCGACTGGAAGACTGTGGCGGCGGAAGCGGCCGGCGCGCTCCGCGTGGACGTGGGACGGCATCCCAATGACGCGCAGGCCAACCAGCTGGTGGGCGAGCTCGCGGTCCACAGCGAGCATTTCCGCCAATGGTGGGCGGGGCACCGCGTGGCCACACGGTCCGCCGGCAGCGTCCGGCTCCACCACCCGGCCGTCGGAGACCTGGAACTGAACTTCGAAAACCTTGTCCTGCCCGACGACCCCGACCAGATGCTCAGGGTCTATTCCGCCAAACCCGGCACACCGTCGTCGGACGCCCTTGCCCTGCTGAGCCTTAGCGGGGGTGCCCATGCCGACGCCGATGCCGGGTCGGTGGAGCAGCCTGGGACTGCGGCCGCGGCGCCGCCCGCGGTCCCCGAAAACCGGCAGTAACTGCAGCCCTGTATCGCCAGGGCTGTACATTTGGCCAGCACAACAGCAGGATTCTGGCCAGGAGCCCATTGGGATCGGATCGCGCCGTTCCTAGGCTGGAGTAACAAACTTTTCTCCACCAAGGATGGTCTCAACGATGAAACGCATCGCACTGCTCAAGGAACGCCAGGCCAACGCTGCCAGTAACGGCCGGACCGCCACTACCGGCTCCCATTGCCCCGCGTCCGGACTGTGGAGCCCTGAGGCTGACCCGCACACGGTCCTTTCGTTTTTCGAGGGTCACGTGTTCCCCGCGTTCGACGGCGTGCCCACCGTGTGGCGCCGTCGCACCACAGGCATAGTCTCGTCGAACTGAAGTTAAAGAGTGATGGCCGCGTCCAAGGACGCGGCCATCACTCTTAATACTTAGGCTGGTCAGCTTTCGTGGCGGAAACCGAGCTTGATCCGCACCTGCCAGTCCGCAACTTTGCCATCTTCGAGGTGACCGCGGATTTCCTTGACCTCGAACCAGTCAAGGTTGCGGAGCGTCTTGGCGGCCTCGGCGATCCCGTTGCGGACTGCAGCGTCCACGCCTTCTTCGGAGGTGCCGACAATTTCAGTA
>DATCVX010000270.1:0-4998 GCA_036566705.1 Arthrobacter sp.
GGCACCTACGCGGACTACGGCGTTGTCCCTGACGGCAATGTGCGCGTCGTACGGGCTGCGCGGGAGGCCGGCCACCGGGTCCTGCTGTGCACCGGCCGGCCGGTGTCGATGTTGCCCCAAAGTATCCTCGCCGCGGGCTTCGACGGCCTGGTAGCCAGCGCCGGCGCCTATGCGGAGGTGGCCGGGGAGGTGCTGGTGGACCGGCGTTTTCCGGCAGACCTCGCGGCCAGGACGGTCGCGGCGCTGGACGCGCACGACGCCGTGTATATCCTCGAGGCGCAGGAAGCGCTGCACGTTCCGCCCGCCGCGGCGGAGCGTTTGCGGGCCATCCTGGACGCCCACTTCCGGCAGGCACCCGGAGGCCCGGTGGGTTCGTCCGCCATTCTCGGCGCGGTGCAGCCGACGGCGGACCGCGCGGCGGTGTCGTTCGCCAAGGTCTCCGTGTTTGACTCCCCCGTTGCCATGGAAGACCTGGTGCGCGAAATCGGCGAGGACATTGCCGTCGTCGCCAACTCGGTCGCCGACGAGGGCCGGCACGCGGGTGAGCTGTTCCAGCGCGGGATCAGCAAGGCCGACGGCGTCGCGGCCGTGATCGCCCACCTGGGTATCGCCCGGGAGGACACGATTGCGATCGGCGACGGCGCCAACGACCTGGAGATGATCGCCTATGCGGGCATCGGCGTCGCCATCGAAGGATCCATCCCCGAACTGATCGCCATCGCGGACCGCACGGCCGGGCGTCCGCGGCAGGAAGGTCTCGTTGCTGCCTTCGCCGAACTTGGCCTCCACTGATCCTGTTCGCATACCGCAGCTGCGAAACTGACGTCTGCCGCAGCTGCGATGTTCGACGCCATCAGTGAAGCGCTCGGCTGAGCATTGCCGCTCGCCTGGGTCGAACGAAACCGCGCCGGGTGTCAGTCTTTTTTCAGTTTCTGGGCGAGCATCACGAGGATTCCGCTGGGGCCGCGGAGGTACGTGAGTTTGTAGACGTCGCCGTAGGTGGCCACGCCGCGTAACGGAGTACACCCGTGCTTCGCAGCTATCTCAAGGGCTTGGTCGATGTCATCAACCGAGAAGGCCACTCGGTGCATGCCAATGTCGTTGGGACGGGTCGGGTTCGTCTCGATCGCGTCAGGGTGGATGTATTCGAAGAGCTCAAGTTGACCGTGACCGTCAGGGGTCTGGAGCATCGCAATTTTGGCGTGGTTGCCATCCAGCCCGACGGCAGTGTCGGCCCACTCGCCGCTGACCGTGTCACGGCCAACGACCGTGAGCCCGAGGTCGGTGAAAAAGGCGATGGCTGCTTCGAGGTCGCGAACCGCGATACCGACGTTTTCAAGTTTGATGGCCATGCGTTGAAGCTACCAAGGCGGACCGGTCAGCTCCAGTGCTCAGATCCCAATCTGGCAGAAATGGAGCCTCCTGTCGGATTCGAACCGACGACCCCCGCTTTACAAGAGCGGTGCTCTGGCCAACTGAGCTAAGGAGGCGTGCCCTGACGGGCCTGCGCCTGAACGGCGCTAGATAAGGTTAGCCCAAGTCCGCCCGCTGGTAAAAACCGCCGCAACCCGGACATCAGGCCAATCGGAAAAGGCCCGGCCCCGGAGCAAAACCGGGGCCGGGCCTTCACCATGTGCTGGGGCAGGCTATGCCTTCGCGTCGATCGCAGCCTGCAGGAAGTCGGGGAACTGGGTCTGGGCGCTGTCGCCCTTGCCCCACTGCTTCCCATCTACGAACACGGACGGCGTGCCGGTGACGCCGATGGCTGCCGCTTCCTTGGTCGTGAACTTCACGTACGGACGGTAGGTCTTGTCGTTCACGCAGCTGTCGATATTGACGCCCATGTCAGAGGCCAGGGACTTGAGCTTGTCGTCCGAAAGGCCGGCGCCGCCTTCGGCAGGCTGGTTGGCGAACAGCGTATCCACAAACTCCGCGTACTTTTCCGGAGACTGGTTCACAACGCACGCGGCAGCGTTGGCGGCGCGGGAGGAGTAGTTCGTGGAGGACCGGTTGTCCAGGAACCCGAGCGCGCGGTATTCCACCGTAATCTTGCCTTCGTTGCGAAGGGCAGTCAGCTGCTCGTTGTATTGTGCCTCGAAGTTCTTGCAGACCGGGCAGATGAAGTCGATGTAAAGGACCACCTTGACGGGCTTTCCTGCTTCAGCCTCGGCACCGGGGGCAACAACTTCCGCCGGGGCAGTCTCCGGCGGGTTTCCCACAGATGCGGCATCCACAGTGGACGCATCCAGCTTCGCCACCTCGGTGTTGGCGAGCAAGGTAATACCGCCGTGCACGTTGCCGTTGGCCGGCGTCGGCCCCTGGTCGGCGATCGGGGCGTTCTGCCGCATGGTGGTGGTCACCACGAGTGCCACAACCGCCAGGATGGCCACCACTGCCACCACAATGCCCCAGCCGATCAGGAGCTTGTTTCGCTTGTCCTTCTTAAGCTGGGCTTCGCGGATCAGGCGCGCCTTCTCGCGTGCCTCCGCTGTTCGCTCAGCCTTGGACTTACGTACTTCATTTGCGGGGCTCATGTGTTCCTTGGGTCGATCGACGTGGGGGGACCACTCAGTGGCAACTCCATCATTTTAGGGGAGAAACCTGAGAGCTTGCGCTTTCAACTATTCCTCCCATTGACCAACGGACGAATAGCAAGGAAGATTCCGCCCCGTTAGGGTGGGCTTAGAGGCACAAGCAACCCCAGGGGGCCGCAATGCAAACACCTGTCCAGGAAAAACCTACCTCCGCGCCTGACTCCGGACCTGCCGGACACGGCCAGGACGATGGCACAAAATACGACTTCATGGTGGTGTCCAACAGACTGCCGGTGGACCGTTGCGCCCCGGGAGAAAGCGGCGACGACGGCTCCGGCTGGCGGCGCTCACCCGGCGGCCTGGTAACCGCACTGGCTCCGATGATGACCAAGACCGACGGCGCCTGGGTGGGCTGGCACGGCGCCCCTGATGAGACGGTCAAACCGTTCAGCCACGGCGGGATGGACCTCGTGCCGGTCCAGCTCAGCACCGACGATGTTGAGCTGTATTACGAGGGCTTCTCCAACGCCACCCTGTGGCCCCTGTACCACGACGTGATCGCTCCCCCCGAGTTCCACCGGACCTGGTGGGACGCCTACCGCAGGGTCAACAAGAGGTTCGCGGACGCCGTCGTACGCCACGCAGACCAGGGCGCCACCGTGTGGGTCCAGGACTACCAGCTGCAGCTGGTGCCCCGGCTGCTGCGCGAGGCTCGGCCCGACCTCCGGATCGGCTTCTTCAACCACATCCCGTTTCCCCCGCCGGAAATCTTCGCCCAGCTGCCTTGGCGGCACGCTATCATCGACGGCCTCATGGGCGCGGACCTGGTGGGCTTCCAGCGCCCCAGCGATGCCGGCAACTTCATGCGCTCCGCGCGGCGGTTCCTGGGCGCCAGCGTCAAGCAGCAGCAGGTGCACGTCAAGGGACACGACGGCGAAATCACCCACATCGCCAGGGCCCAGTCATTCCCCATCTCCATCGACGTGGCCCAGATCAGCGAACTGGCCAACAAGCCGGAGATCATCGAGCGCGCCCGCCAGATCCGCCAGGACCTCGGAAACCCCAAAACCATCCTCCTGGGCGTGGACCGGCTGGACTACACCAAGGGCATCCGGCACCGGCTCAAGGCTTTCGAGGAACTGCTAAACGAAGGGAAGCTGACTGTTGGCGAGGCCACGCTCATCCAGGTGGCCAGCCCCAGCCGTGAGCGCGTGGAGCAGTACCGGCTCCTGCGCGAGGAGATCGAGGGCACCGTTGGCCACATCAACGGCACCTACGACACCATCCAGAACACGGCCGTACGCTACCTGCACCACAGCTACCCGGTGGAGGAAATGGTGGCGCTTTACCTCGCCGCCGACGTCATGCTGGTCACTGCCCTGCGGGACGGCATGAACCTCGTGGCCAAGGAGTACGTCACGGCCCGCACACAGAACGACGGCGCGCTGGTCCTGAGCGAGTTTGCCGGCGCGGCAGACCAGCTGAAGCAGGCCCTCCTGATGAACCCGCACGACATTGACGGGCTGAAGGACACCATCATGCGGGCCGTCAACATGTCCCCCAAGGACTCCGCCCGCCGGATGCGGTCCATGCGCAAGCAGATCCTGGAACACGACGTGGACCACTGGTCCGCGGACTTCCTCCAGGCCCTCAACGAAAAGGTGGTCCGCGATGACTCCTGATGCCCGCCGCGCAAAAGGCCCGCTGACTCTCTCCCCCGAACTCCTCGAGGCCGTCCGGCGCATCGCCCGGACCGAACACCTCCTGGTGGCCATGGACTTCGACGGCACCATCTCGCCGCTGGTGGACCATGCCGGCGACGCCCGGCCGCTGCCGCGCTCCGCCACCGCGTTTGCCGGGCTCGCCGCCCTGCCGCGTACGACGACTGCACTCATCTCCGGGCGCGCCCTCGCCAGCCTGCGCGCAGTGGCTTCGCCCCCGGTGGACACGTTGCTGATCGGCAGCCACGGTGCCGAGGCCTGGCTGGGTCCAGGGTCCACGGAACTGACCCTGGACGAGGATCAGCGCGCGCTGCTCGCTGAAGTCCGGGGCATCCTGGAGGAGATCGTTGAACAGGCACCGGGCACGCTGCTGGAGGACAAGCCTGCCGGCGTCGTGCTGCACACCAGGCTGGCCACCCCGGACGTGGCCGAGGACGCCGTCGCAGCCGCCCGGGCCGTGCTGCAGGAACGCCGTGGCGTGTTCCTCAAGAACGGCAAGCAAGTCCTCGAGACTTCAGTGGTTAACGCCTCGAAGGGTGAGGGCGTGACCTTCCTCCGGCAGATCACGGGGGCAACGGCGGTCCTGTTCGCCGGAGACGACACCACGGACGAGGACGCGCTGGCCAGGCTGGAGCCCGGCGACGTCGGCGTGAAGGTGGGGCTCGACTTTACCCAGGCGCAGTTCAGGGTGGAAGCTCCGGTGCACGTGGCCGAATTGCTGGAGACACTGCTGCAGGAACGGA
>DATCVX010000271.1:0-2185 GCA_036566705.1 Arthrobacter sp.
CTGGACGGGACATCGCTGGACGGGGAAAGGGCTGGCTGAGCGCCAATGTCCAAGTTTATCGCAGCGGCGGACCGGAGCGGAGGTGGCCGCTTAACGCCAACGAAACCGGCAGTTCAAGACCGCGAAACCCGGCCCCGCTAGTTTGGGGCACATGATGGGCAGCCTTTTCTACGATCCCCTTGCGAATCCGCCTTCGATACCCGCGGCGATGCACGGCAGAGGAACTTTGCAGGCCGACATGCAGCGGAGCCCGGATACCCCGGACGAGCCGTCCCGGCGCCGGACCGGCCCGGTCGCTGACGAGAAAGCCCTGAGGGCGGCATCGCTGCGCAAAGTCAGCCGGGACCTTGAGCACCTCATGCGGAAACGGCCGAACTGAACCTTCCACAACCAGGGTCAGGCACACTTCGGTTGAAAACACGGCCCAGGCGAGGGCATTCGCCATACTGGTTCCATGCAGGCAACGACGGTGTTGGTCGAGGGCGAGAGTGACCGGATGGCGGTCGAGAAGCTGGCCTTTCGCGCTGGGCATGATCTGGCAGCCGAGCGGGTGACGGTCGTGCCGATGGGCGGCGCCACCAGCATCGTCCGCTTCCTCGACCGCTACGGACCGGACGGCGCAGGCCACCGGTTACTCGGCCTGTGTGATGCAGGCGAGTCCCGTGGCATTGCCCGTGCGCTAGCCCGGGCAGGCATCGGGTCCGGTTCGCTGGCCGAGCTCGGGTTCCAGGTCTGTTACGCCGACCTGGAGGACGAACTCATCCGTTGCCTTGGGGTCGATGCCGTACTCAACGTCATCGCGGCCCAGGGCGAACTCGCGTCGTTCCGGATCCTGCAACGCCAGCCGGCGCAGCGGGAGCGGCCGGTAACGGCGCAGTTGCGCCGGTTTTTCGGCGGGCGCAGCGGCAACAAACTCCGGTACGCGCAACTGCTCGTCGAGGCCTTGCCGGCAGGGCAGGCACCTCCGCCGCTCGCCCGCCTCGTTGCATCATTCTGATGTGGCCGGGGGCAGAGCCCGCCATGCACCCAAACAGGCCAAAAACACCCACCCGGCCAGCCGCCGTCGTACGCATTCCCAGGCACCTTTGGCCGGCCCCCTAATGGGGCACTTTAGGGCTTGTCCGTGCGGTTGTTGCCATTTCTTACCTCTATCATTGAGCTTGCGGGAAACTGCATACTTTTGATCCCGTCGGCGGAGCGTAAAACCGGCGTACCTGCGGGCGGCAGCCTGCACCTTTGAAGGGAACACTATGGCTCGGAGCCCCGAAGAATCGCTCAAGGCGACTCTGGGCAGAGTGGCTCCAGGCACTCCGTTGCGTGATGGGCTGGAACGGATCCTCCGCGGGCGCACCGGCGCGCTGATCGTGCAGGGCTCGGACCGGACCATCGACTCGATCTGCTCCGGCGGCTTCGACATCGGTATCGACTTCTCCCCCACCCGCCTGCGCGAACTGGCCAAAATGGACGGCGCCATCATCTGCGACAAGGACGCCGGCAACATTCTCCGGGCCGCCGTCCAGCTGGTCCCTGACTCAAGCATCGAAACGCAGGAATCCGGCACCCGGCACCGCACCGCCGAGCGCGTTGCCATCCAGACCGGCGTGCCCGTGATTTCCGTCAGCCAGTCAATGCAGATCATCGCCCTGTACGTGAACGGGCTCCGGCACGTCCTGGAGGGATCCGAGAAGGTCCTGGCCCGTGCCAACCAGGCCCTCGCCACCCTGGAGCGGTACCGTTCGCGGCTGGACCAGGTGACCAGTTCGCTGTCCGCGCTGGAGATCGAGGCCATGGTGACCGTGCGGGACGTGGCTGTCACCCTGCAGCGGCAGGAGATGGTCCGCCGGATTTCGGAGGAAATCTCCCAGTACGTCCTGGAGCTCGGTGAAGACGGCCGGCTGTTGTCCCTCCAGCTTGATGAACTCACTGTGGGCCGCGGCCCCGGCAGTGACGTCATCATCCGCGACTACGCCGGCCCGGACGCGTCCGCCGACGACATCGAAAAGGCCGTCAGCGCCCTGGTGAACCTCGGCCCCACGGAGCTGATCGACCTCGGCAAGATCTCCGGGATCGTCGGTTTCGCCGGCGGCGAGGCCAACCTCGACGCCGTGGTGCAGCCGCGCGGTTACCGGCTGCTGTCCGGCCTCAAGGCAGTCCCCAAGGCCGTTGCCGACCGCCTGGTGGACCA
>DATCVX010000272.1:0-2147 GCA_036566705.1 Arthrobacter sp.
CTGGAACTGGGACGCCGTGCCCTCCCATCTGCGCGTGAGCTTCAAGGTGGTGGACAGCAAAGGCAAGGTGCTGGACGAGGGCAAGGACCTGGCCGCCCTGCAGGAACGGCTCGCTCCCGCGACGCGCCGGGCCATCGCGGAATCCCTGGGCGCAACACCCGGCACCACTGCACTGAAGTCGGCTGGCAGGGCTCCTGGCAAGGGCTCCGGAGCCGCCGCGACGCCGGAAACAGGAAACGCCAACGGCGCAACCCCGGGCTTCCGGGAGCAAAGCGGCCTCACGGCCTGGACCTTCGGCACCGTACAGCGGCAGGTGAGCAACACCGTCAAGGGCCACACCGTGACTGGCTACCCGGCGCTGGTGGACGAAGGGGGCTCAGTCGCGCTGCGGGTCTTCCAGACCCCCTCGGAACAGCAAGAGGCCATGCGGGGCGGCGTGATCCGGCTCCTGGCCCTGCGGGTTCCGGCACCGGACCGCTACGTGCTGGAGCACCTCAACAACACCGAAAAACTGACCTTCAGCCAGAACCCGCACGGTTCAGTGTCAGCCCTGATCGCCGACTGCGCCCTGGCCGCCGTGGACAAACTGACCCCTGCCGAACTCCCGTGGGACCAGGCCTCCTTCGATGCCCTGTACGAACAGGTCCGCGCCGAACTCATCGACACTGTGTTCAGCGTGACGGCTGTGGTGGAGCGCATCCTGGCCAGCACGCGGCGCATCGAGAAGCAGCTGAAGGGCACTACCAGCCTTGCCCTGATCAGCGCCCTGAATGACATCAAAAGCCAGCTCGAGCAGCTGGTCTTCCCGGGCTTTGTGGCCCGCACCGGCTACGCCCAGCTCAGCCAGCTGCCGCGCTACCTGGCCGCCATCGAAAAACGGCTGGAGCGGCTGCCGGGCAACGTCCAGCGCGATGCCCTCAGCATGGCCGCCGTCCAGCGCCTTGAAGACGATTACGACGACGCCGTGTCGGCCCTGTTGCCGGGCCGGCGCGCGGGTGCGGAGCTGGCCCAGGTGCGCTGGATGATCGAGGAGCTCAGGGTGAGCCTGTTCGCCGTCGAACTCGGGACCGCGTACTCCGTGTCCGAAAAGCGCATCCGCACCGTGCTTAACAAGGCACTCGCACCGGTGTAGGCACCGGGGCAAGTGCCGGCCTAGGCGCTTTCCGGCACGAACTCCGCGTACCCGGCGCTCCGCAGCCCCTCGCGCAGCTTTTCGGCGTTGGCGTCCAGCACGGCAGGGTCGGGGTGCTGGTCGGCCGAGGCGAAATCGAAGTCGGCCATGCTCCTGGACGGCCACACGTGGACGTGGAGGTGGTTGATTTCGTAGCCGGCCACAATCAGCCCTGCCCGCTCGGCCGGGAAGATCTCAAGTTGGACGGCGCCGATCCGGCGCGCCACCTCCATGACCTTGGCGAGCGTCTCCGGCCGCGCATCGGTCCAGCGGTCCACTTCCTCGGTGGGGACCACGAGGGTGTGGCCGTCGGCCAGGGGCCCGGTGGTGAGGAACGCGGCGACGTCCGGCTCGCGCCAGACAAAGCGTCCCGGGATCTCGCCGTTCAGGATCTTGGTGAACAGGGTACTCATGCGTCTGCCTCCTCGGCCGTGGCCTGCAGGGTGCTGGTGTCCAGCACAAACCGGTACTTAACGTCGCCTGCCACCATGCGGTCGTAGGCCTCATTCAGCTGGTCAGCCCGCACCAGTTCGATGTCCGCCACCACTGCATGCGCGGCGCAGAAATCAAGCATCTCCTGGGTCTCGGCAATTCCGCCGATGAGCGAACCTGTGTAGCTGATCCGCCGCCGGATGAGGGCGCCCGGATTCACCGGAGGCATGGCGTCTGACGGAAGCCCCAGCTGGAAGAGGGCCCCGTCCCGGCGAAGCGTGCGGAAGAACGGGTTCAGGTCGTGCGGAGCAGCCACGGTGTCGATGATGACGTCGATGCTGCGGTCGGCGGCTTCCATCGCCTCAGCGTCGCGGGAAAGAACCACCTCGTCGGCTCCCAGCTCGAGCGCGGCGGGGACCTTTGACTCGGATGTTGTGAACACCACCACCCGCGCACCCATGGCTTTGGCGAGCTTTACGGCCATGTGCCCCAGCCCGCCGAGGCCCACAACGCCTACCGCGTCGCCTTCCTTGACGCCGAAATG
>DATCVX010000273.1:0-2791 GCA_036566705.1 Arthrobacter sp.
GCAGACCGGCGACCACATCATCGAGCTCCTCAGCTCGCTCAGCCGGGACCACAACACCACCATCCTGGTGGTCACGCACGACAGGGCGCTGGCCAACAAGACGGACCGCCGCTTCAGGCTCCAGCAGGGCAAACTGACGGAGGAGGCTGCCCGCATCCGGACCGGAATAGCCGCCTCGGCCTAGCACGCCGCCGCCGATGTGCGGCACGGCTGGGGGAGGGCCCGCCCTCACCTGTGCCCGCCCCTCCCCCATCAGGACGCTCTCCCACTTCCTGCAGGTTTTTCCCGGATCCTCTCTCACCTTCCGCGTGCTTTTCCCGGACGCTCTATCACCACAGTGAGAGGATGGCTGACATGAGTGCGCCCATCGCCAAGCCATGGCTGTCCAGCCAGCCCGACCAGGACCCCCGGTCCGCTACCGGCACCACGCTGCGGTGGGGAGTGATCGCCACCGGCGGGATCGCCCGGTCCGTGTCAGCGGACCTGGCCCTGCTGGCTGACGCCGAGCTCTACGCCGTCAGTTCCCGCGGCCAGGAATCTGCAGAAAGCTTCGCCGCGGCGAATGGTTTCGCCAAGGCATACGGGGACGACGGCGGCGTTCACGGCTACCAGCGGCTGCTCGCCGACGACTCGGTGGACGTTGTCTACGTCGCCACGCCGCACGCCCAGCACCACCAGATCGTGCTCGCCGCGCTCAACGCCGGAAAGCACGTCCTGTGCGAGAAGTCCTTCACCATCAATGCCCGCGAAGCCACAGAGCTCATCGATACGGCCCGCAGGAAAAAGCTGTTCCTCATGGAGGCGATGTGGAGCCGGTTCCTGCCGGCCATGCAACGGGCTTTTGAGATCTCCGCGTCGGGCGAGCTTGGTGATGTGCACTGGGTCAGTGCCGATTTGGGCTTCCCGGCGCCGTACTCGCCCACGGCCAGGCTGTGGGCCAGGCAGGACGGCGGCGGGGCGCTGCTGGACCTGTCCATCTATCCCCTGCTCTGGGCGCTCGGTACCCTGGGATTCCCGCAGACCGTCAGCGCGACGGGGGTTGTCAACGATGACGGCGTGGACGCCCAGAATGCCATGACCCTCGGTTACCACCACGGCGCCCAGGTCCAGCTGACATCCTCCTTGCTGGCGCACGGGCCCCGGACGGCAACCGTCGCCGGCAGCCTGGGATACCTGCAGAGTGTGGGCTCCATCAACAACCCGGCTGAACTGCTGGTCTGCATCGGCCGCGGGGAGCCGCGCCGCGAGGAGTTCGACGCCGTCGGGCGGGGTTACACGTACGAGCTTCGCGAGGTGACGCGCTGCATTCAGCAGGGGCTCACGGAGAGCCCTGTTATGCCGCTCGAGGACTCCCTGAACACCATGCGCCTGTTCGACGGCGTCCGCGCCCAACTCGGCGTCAGCTACCCGAACGATGCCCACTAAAGTCCGTGAATATGAGTGACAAAGAAAGTCAATTTGATGGGATTATGTTGATTTTTATCTAGACTTCCATCAATAAGCAGTCTTAGTATGTAAACATCGTCGGCTCATCAGTACTGGGGGTGGTACGCATGGCTAAAGGTCTCTTGCCATGGCGCGCGCTCCGTCCGGTTCTCCTTGCAGGAGCCGCTACCCTTACCTGGCTGACTCTTTCCGGTACTGCCGCAACTGCTGACTCATCCGACTCGGGAGCGCTCCTGGGCGGGATGACTTCGTCGGTTTCAAGCCTTGCGGCCCCGTTGACCGGCACTTTGGCCCCGCCGCCCGCGGCCACGCCCGCTTCTCCCGCCGCGGCGCCGACCGGACTCGTGCAGCCAGTTGTGGGCACGCTGACCGACGCCACAGACCAGTTGGTAGCTTCCGTCCCCGTCGTGAATAGCATTGTTCCCGCAGGGGCAGTCTCCGCGGCGGCTGTGCCGGTCGCCGTACTGGCCGATGACGCCACCGCAGTTCTGGTGGAAACCGTCGCTCCGCCGCTCGTTGAAGCGGTTCCCATTCTTGAACCCGTGGTCCAACCTGTCTCAGAACTGGTCACCGGGACACTTCCGTTGCCTGTCACTCTGCCCGTCCTTACGGACACCGGATCCGTTCTCCCTGACACCGCAGGGGTTCTGAGCGGGGCCGACTCAACGGTTCCGCCGGCTGTCTCTGGCGCTCCTACGGACATCGGTGAAGAGCAGTCTCTTGGGGGTGCCAGCGCCGACGTGCAATACTCCGGCACGCATCCGGCGGCCCTTGCGGGAACTTCCGCCTCCCCCGCCGCCTCTGCAGTGGCGCACCGCTCAGCCACCCCGGAGTCGCCTCTGACCGGTCAGCTGTCTCCGTTCCCGGTACCTGCCGGGCCCAGTTCAGGGGCAGGTAGCGGCGCGTCCACGTCCGGTCCCGCAGGTCCTGCCGCCTGGCTGCACGACTTTGATCTTGATCTTCCGCTCCCGGGATCCTTCGCGGTCGCCGGAGCCTCTGAGCATTCCCCCTCACCGGTGTCATTCGACCCCGGTTCCTCTCCTGACTAGTTGAGCCCTCTCTGCCCATCGATGGCAGAACGCGGCCACTGGGTGCTGACCTGCACCCACATCAACTTTGTCAGGAGACAAACCATGCATTCCAACCTTCGCAGAGGGCTGCTTAGCACCCTCTTCGCCGGCGGGCTCCTAGCCCTCGGCGCCACCGCAGCCAGCGCTGCGGATACAACAAGCGGATCGGACCTCACCGCATCCGCCCTGGTCTCAGCGGCGACATCCGCTAACACGACGTCGTTGGGCCTGCTGGGTGGCTCAACGCCGTCGGACACCGCGGATGTTGCCGCTGT
>DATCVX010000274.1:0-2043 GCA_036566705.1 Arthrobacter sp.
GCGCCCACCGAAAAGTTCTGCCAGGACGCCAGGAACGGCGCACCGGTGGCCGCCAGCACGGGCATCAGCAGCAGGCCGCCGATCCCGAAGACGGCGCCCATCACCGCCCGGGACGGCACGCCGGTTTTGATCAGGCGGTGGGCGGCCCAGGAATACAGGGCGTAGGTCAGCCCGGCCAGCAACCCCAAAACGATGCCCGCCGGCGTCGACCACTCCGCACCCGCTGCCGGATCAGCGTGCCCTGCTTCCGCGAGGCACAGCAGCACGGCGCCGCTGACGCCGAGCAGCGCACCGGCCGCCCACCGTCGGGTAAACCGCCGCTTGTCCACCACGCGTTCGACGACGGCGGAGGCCAGGGGTGCCGAGCCGATGGAGACGACGGTCCCCACCGCCACTCCGGCCAGGTGCATGGAGGAATAAAAGGCGAGCGGGTACAGGGCTACGGCGATCGAGCCCAGGGCCACCGTGCGCCATTGCCGGCGCAGGGAACTGCCGAACACCAGCATCGGGCGGGCGGCAATCGCGGCCTGCAGCAGGCCGCCGATACCCATGGCCACCGCCCCGATCGCCAGCGGACTCACGTCCGGGGCGAAGGTGGCCGCCGTGCCGGTGGTGCCCCAGAGGACGGACGCGGCGAGCACAAACAATGCACCCCACGTGGCTCCCTGGAATCCAGCAGGCTTCACAGGGCGCCGATCAGGGTGGCCGCGATGGCGCGGGCTTCCCGGACACAGTCGTCGTCACCCTCGAGTCCGGCGCGGACCATGGAACCCTCCAGAAGGAACGCCAGGTGCCTGGCCACGGCGGCCTGGTCCGCTGGGTCCGGCAGAAGCCCGGCCAGGTGCCCGGCCAGCAGGGCCTCTACGTCCTCCTTGTGCTTACGGACCACGTCCCGTCCCGGATCCCCGGCGGGGAGTTCGGCCGCGGCGTTGAGCAGGCCGCAGCCGCGGAAGCCGTACTCGTAGGCCAGGTCGGCGTGGTCCGCGTAGGCGTCGAAGACCGCCAGGACGCGGTCTTTGGGGTTCGCTGCCTTCTCCAGCCGTGCCCGGTACAGCCCCAGCCACTCCTCGTGCCGGGCGTACAGGTAGGCGGTCACCAGATCGGCCTTCGAGGCGAAGTTGTTGTAGAGGCTCTTCTTGGCCACGCCGGCCTCGGCAGTGATGGTGTCGATGCCGGTCCCCGTCAGGCCGAAGGCATAGAAGCGCCTGGCGGCCGCCTCGAGGAGCGCGTCGCGGGCAGGCCGCCGGGAAGCGGTGTTCGCTGGTGTAGTCCTCTTCGAGGTCATGGCCCGTCCTGATCGGGTCGATAAGTAGGTAGACCAGTCTACCTACTTATGCATCAGGTGCAAGTGTTGGGAGCCGTGCTACCGAAGCTCGCAGGCGATCCCCGGGTGCAACCGGGGCGATCCCGGCTAGCCTGTTCCTTGGGCGGCAATCCAGCTGACCGATGGTGGGTGGGCATCGTGATAGTGACGGCGGGAGGGCCTGATGGCGATTGATTCGGCATGGGTTGGGCGGGGACCAATGTCCCGCCCCGACAGGAACACCGCCAGGAGTGCAGGACTGGAGGACGGGTCCTCGGGTGCCATGACGGTGCTGGTGGTCGACGACGACGAAGGGTCCCGTCTCGTGGCGAAGGCCGCCGTCGAAAAGTCCGGGCATGAGTGCATTGTGGCAGCGGACGGCGACACAGCCTGGCGGCTTTACCAGGAACACCGTCCCCAGGTGGTGGTCAGCGACCTGATGATGCCCGGCCTTGACGGGTTTGACCTGTGCCGGGCGATCCGGGCCGCAGAAACCAGCTCCTATACGTATGTTGTGCTGCTGACCTCGCACGGCGCCCAAAAAGACGTGCTGGAAGGGATGAAGGCCGGCGCCGACGACTACGTCAGCAAGCCGCTTGACCCCTTCGTCCTCCATACCCGGCTGCTGGCTGCCCGGCGGGTCACCACACTTCACGGCGCGCTGGCCGATGCCCTGGACGAAGCCCGGGACAGCAATGAGCGGCTGGCGGAATTCACCGGCCGGGTCAGCCATGACCTGC
>DATCVX010000275.1:0-1836 GCA_036566705.1 Arthrobacter sp.
CGCACCCGGCTGCTTAACTCCCGTGAGTTCCACCAGATCGCCGGCCGGGCCGGACGAGCCGGCTATGACACCGCCGGGACGGTGGTGGTCCAGGCGCCGGAGCACGTGACGGAAAACGTGAAGGCGATGGCCAAAGCAACCGCCAAGTTCGGCGATGACCAGAAAAAGCTCCGCCAGGTGGTCAAGAAGAAACCGCCGGAAGGGTTTGTCTCCTGGGGTGAGCCCACCTTCAAACGCCTGGTGGAATCGGTCCCCGATCCCCTGAACTCAAGCTTCAGCGTCACGCACGCGATGCTGATGAACCTGATGGAACGGCCGGGCGACCCGTTTCACGCCGCCCGCCGGCTCCTGACCGAGAACCACGAGTCACGGTCCTCGCAGCTGCAGCTGATGAAAAGGGCCCTGGGTATCTACCGGGAACTCCTCGCCGCCGAAGTCGTCGAGCGTATTCCGGCCGAGGAACAAGGCGCGGACGGCAGGACCGTCAGGCTCACCGTCCACCTGCAGGCAAACTTTGCGCTGAACCAGCCGCTCTCACCGTTCGCCCTCGCCGCGCTGGAACTGCTGGATCCGGAGTCACCGGCGTACGCCCTGGACGTGGTTTCCGTGATCGAGGCGACGCTGGAGAAACCCCGCCAGATCCTTTCCGCCCAGCAGAAGAAGGCCCGCGGCGAAGCCATCGCGGCCATGAAAGCCGACGGCATCGAATACGACCAGCGCATGGCGATGCTGGAGGAGGTCACCTATCCGCAGCCGCTCGCGGAGCTCCTGGGTGAAGCCTTCGAGGTCTACCGCAAGGCCGCGCCCTGGGTGGGCGACTTCGAACTGACCCCTAAATCAGTGGTGCGTGACATGTACGAACGCGCGATGAACTTCGGCGAATTCGTCCAGTTCTACGGGCTGGCCCGCTCCGAAGGCATTGTTCTGCGGTACCTCGCCGACTGCTTCAAAGCACTGCGCCAGACCGTGCCGCAGGACCTGCTCCGCGAGGACCTCGAAGACCTCATCGCCTGGCTGGGCGAACTGGTCCGGCAGGTCGATTCGAGCTTGCTGGACGAGTGGGAGGAACTGACGTCCGGGGCCGCTCCGACCCCGCACGACGCTCCGCCTCCCCCGCCGCCGTCGCTGACGTCCAACATCCGCGCCTTCCGCGTGATGGTGCGCAACGAGATGTTCCGCCGCGTGGAACTGTTCGCCGATGAGGATGCGGCAGCCCTGGGAGAGCTCGATGGCGGCGCCGGCTGGGATGCGGAGCGCTGGGAGGACGTGCTGGACGACTACTTCGACGAGCACAACGACATCGGCACCGGACCGGACGCGCGTGGACCCGGGCTGCTGATCATCAACGAGGAGCCGGGGCTGTGGAAGGTCCGGCAGATCTTCGACGATCCGGCACACCACCACGACTGGGGAATCTCCGCCGAAGTGGACCTGGCCGCCTCCGACGAAACCGGCACAGCGATGGTCCGCGTTACCGACGTCAACCGGCTCTAAAGCCCTAGTAAACTCGGACCATGAGTGTAATCCGCCCCGCAAACCGGCACGACGTCCCCGCAATCCTGCAGATGATCCACGAACTGGCCATCTACGAGAAGGAACCGGACGCCGTCCGGAACACGCCGGAGATGCTGGCCGAGGTGCTTTTCGGCGAGCACCCCCGGGTGTTCGCCCACATGGCCGAGAACGACGCCGGAAAGGTCCGGGGATTCGCCCTCTGGTTCCTGAACTATTCGACGTGGGAAGGCGTCCACGGCATCTACCTGGAGGATCTTTACGTCAGCCCGCACGCCCGGGGCGAGGGACACGGCAAGGCGCTCCTGAAGCATCTCGCGGCCA
>DATCVX010000276.1:0-2372 GCA_036566705.1 Arthrobacter sp.
GGGAAACGACGTCCCCCAGCAGGGAGCCGATCAGGGCCTCCGACTTTCCGTCGGCGTAGGACGCCGCCGTGTCGATGTGCCTGCCGCCCGCGTCCACGAACGTCCGGAGCAATTCAGTGGCGTCCTGTTCGTCGGTTTCGCGGGCCCATGACATGGTGCCGAGGGAGAGGGCCGAGACTCGCAATCCACTGTTGCCGACGTAACGCTGCTGCATAGCAGCAAGCTTACGGGGAATCAGCAGGGTCGATGACGTAGGGTCTTAGCGTGAACTGGTTTGAGGCGGCCCTGCTGGGCCTAGTGCAGGGACTGACCGAATTTCTACCGATTTCATCAAGTGCGCATCTGCGGATAGTGGGGCAGTTCCTGCCCAATGCCTCCGACCCCGGCGCCGCATTCACCGCCATCACACAGCTGGGTACGGAGACAGCCGTGCTGGTTTTTTTCTGGCATGACATCGTCCGCATCGTCAAAGCATGGCTGGGCTCGCTGTCCGGCAAGGTCTCCAGGCAGCACCCTGACGCGCGGATGGGCTGGCTCGTGATTCTCGGCAGCCTGCCGATCATCATCCTGGGCCTGCTGTTCCAGGACCAGATCGAATCCGTCCTGCGCAGCCTCTGGATTGTGGCCACCACCTTGATCGTGTTCGGCCTGGTGCTCGCCGTGGCGGACGCCGTGGGCAAGCAGGAACGGGACCTGACCCGGCTGACCTATAAACACGGCATCCTTTACGGCCTCGCCCAGGCCATGGCGCTGATCCCGGGTGTCTCCCGCTCCGGAGGCACCATCACCGCCGGCCTGCTGATGGGTTACACCCGCGAAGCCGCCGCCCGCTACTCCTTCCTCCTGGCCATTCCCGCCGTCTTCGGCAGCGGCCTGTACCAGCTCTACAAAACCGTTTCCAAGGAAGGCATCACCGGCCCTTACGGACTGCCCGAGACGGCCATGGCCACGGTCATCGCTTTCGTTGTGGGCTACGTCATTATTGGCTGGTTCCTGAAGTTCGTCTCGACCCGCAGCTACCGGCTCTTCGTCTGGTACCGGATCTTACTGGGCCTGGCCCTGTATCTGTTGCTCGGTTTCAATGTGATCAGCGCCTGACAGTAGGCTTGGCCTGTGAAATCCTGGATATCCCGCCCTGTTCCCGACCTGCCCGGCAGCATGCCCGCCGTCCGGCTTTTTGACACCGCCCAAGGCAGGGAAGTGGAGCTGCAGGGCGACGGCGACCAGTCACTGTATGTCTGCGGCATTACGCCCTACGACGCCACACACATGGGGCACGCAGCCAGCTACGTGGCCTTTGACCTGCTGAACAGGGCGTGGCGCGACGCAGGCATGCGTGTGGCCTACGTCCAGAACGTCACCGATGTCGACGATCCCCTGCTGGAACGCGCCACGGCTACCGGCGTGGACTGGCGGGACCTCGCCGCCAGCCAGATCGAGCTGTTCCAGACGGACATGGTGGCCCTGAACGTCCTCGCCCCGGACCACTACGTCGGCGCCGTGGAATCCGTCCCGCTGATCGTCCCGGCCATTGAGCGGCTCCTCCGCAACGGCCTTGCCTACCGCGTACCCGGCGGCGCCGGGGAACCCGACGGCGACGTCTACTACGACGTCGAGGCCGCCGGAAAACAGTCCTCCGCCACTGATGCCTGGACCCTGGGCGACATCTCGGGGCTGGCGGAAACCGAGATGCTGGAACTATTCGCAGAGCGGGGCGGCGACCCCGGCCGTGCGGGCAAGCGGCAGGCGCTGGACCCTCTCCTGTGGCGCGTGGCCAGGGAGGGCGAGCCCAGCTGGCCTGGGGGAGAGCTCGGCGACGGACGTCCCGGCTGGCACATCGAATGCACAGTCATCGCCCAGGAGTACCTTCCCGCCCCCTTCACTGTCCAGGGCGGCGGCTCGGACCTCATCTTCCCGCACCATGAGATGGGTGCCGGGCACGCGTACTCCCTGGCCGGCGTCCCTCTGGCCCGCCATTACGCACATGCAGGCATGGTTGGCCTGGACGGCGAAAAGATGAGCAAATCCAAGGGCAACCTGGTCCTCGTCTCACGGCTCCGGGCCGCAGGGGAGGAGCCCGCCGCCATCAGGCTGGCGATCCTGGCACACCACTACCGGTCGGACTGGTCATGGACCGACGCCGGCTTCGCCGAAGCGAAGGACCGGCTTGCTGCGTGGCGGGGCGCACTTGCCGCTGCGCCTGAAGGTTCCGCCGCCGTCCTGATCACGGAAATGCGGGCTGCCCTGGCAGCGGATCTGGACGCGCCCGCAGCGCTGGCGGCAGTCGACCGCTGGGCCGCCGGAGCCACATCCACCGCGGCAGCGGGCAGCCGGCAGGACCGCGCGCTGATCACTGACGCAGTAGACGCCCT
>DATCVX010000277.1:0-7893 GCA_036566705.1 Arthrobacter sp.
GCGCCGTCAACGATGGTGGTGTTGTCCTTGGTGACCGTGATGCGGCGGGCAGTACCCAGCACCTCAAGGCCAACGGTGTCCAGGCTCAGGCCCAGTTCCGGGGAGACAACCTGGGCACCGGTAAGGGTGGCGATGTCCTGCAGCATGGCCTTGCGGCGGTCGCCGAAGCCCGGAGCCTTGACGGCAACCACGTTCAGGGTGCCGCGGATGCGGTTGACGATCAGCGTGGACAGTGCCTCGCCCTCGACGTCTTCGGCAATGATGAACAGCGGCTTGGAGCTCTGCAGCGCCTTCTCCAGCAGCGGCAGGAAGTCCTGGACCGAGGAGATCTTGCCCTGGTTGATCAGGATGAGGGCGTCTTCGAGGACGGCTTCCTGGCGTTCTGCGTCGGTGACGAAGTACGGGGACAGGTAGCCCTTGTCGAACTGCATGCCCTCGGTGAGGACCAGTTCGGTCTGCGTGGTGGAGGACTCCTCGATGGTGATCACACCATCCTTGCCGACCTTGCCGAATGCCTCGGCGAGGAGCTCGCCGATTTCGTCGCTCTGTGCGGAGATGGCTGCCACGCTGGCAACCTGGCTGCCCTCAACCGGACGGGCGTTCTCGAGCAGGCGGGCGGCAACGGCTTCAACGGAAACCTCGATGCCGCGCTTGATCTGGCCGGGAGCAGCGCCGGCAGCAACGTTGCGCAGGCCTTCCTTGACCAGTGCCTGTGCCAGGACGGTGGCGGTGGTGGTGCCGTCGCCGGCAACATCGTTGGTCTTCGTGGCGACTTCCTTGGCCAGCTGCGCGCCAAGGTTCTCGTACGGGTCGTCCAGTTCGATTTCACGGGCGATGGTGACGCCGTCGTTGGTGATTGTGGGAGCGCCCCACTTCTTGTCGAGGACGACGTTGCGGCCGCGGGGGCCGAGCGTCACCTTGACAGTATTGGCGAGCTTATCGATGCCGGCTTCAAGCGACCGGCGGGCAGCGTCGTTAAACGCAAGCTGCTTTGCCATGGTTGTGTCCTTTCAAGACAGAAACCCCGCGCTGCCGGCCAGCAAAAGCATGACCAGCGGCACGGGGATCCAAAGAGTTACTTTACGACGATCGCCAGAACGTCGCGGGCGGACAGCACGAGGTACTCGGTGCCGCCGGTCTTGACTTCGGTTCCGCCGTACTTGGAGTAGATAACAACGTCGCCAACGGCAACGTCGACAGGAACGCGGTTGCCGTTGTCGTCAAAGCGGCCGGGGCCTACTGCAACAACTTCGCCTTCCTGCGGCTTCTCCTGTGCGGAGTCCGGGATGACCAGGCCGGAAGCCGTGGTCTGCTCGGCTTCGAGCGGGCGGACAACAATACGATCCTCAAGAGGCTTAATAGAGACCGACACTCGGACCTCTCCTTTTCGTCAGCAAATTCATGGACTGGAGAGCTGCTGAACCGTGGCTGGCAAACCGTCGTCGCGGTGCCGGCAGCAGCCTGGCTGGCAGCTCTTCATGTGTTAGCACCCTCCTAGGGAGAGTGCTAATGATGACTCTATGTAAGTGATTAGCACTCGGTCAAGGCGAGTGCCAGAATTTTGCCCCCGGTGAACAGTCCCGAACAGTCTCAGCGCCCGGCGAGGTCATCGAAATCGACGTCCTCGTCGCCTTCGTTGCCCTCGTCCACGGCGTTGCCCCGCTGGAGATAAAGGACGACGGCGCCGGCTACAGCAGCCAGCAGCGAAACCACCAGCAGGACAAGGCCGCCGAGCCGGGCCCCCGCATAGAGGTCCCTGATCTCGCGTGCCTCGTCCGTGGCGTCCTGGATATTCTTGCCGCCCACGGAGTAGACCGTGGCGTTGAAGGTGTCCAGGAAGAAGATGATCACGAGGAGGGCGGTGCAGACCACGGCCACGGCAGCTCCCGCAATCAGAGCGGGACGGGCGAACTTCACCAGGCCTGGGTGGTTCGGATGTGGCTGTTCGGACGGCTGTAGGCCTGCGCGCTCTTCCATGCCTTCAACCCTATCGGCATCCCGCCGTCGTGCTCCTCCACTACGCTTGAACCCATGGCTCAAGCACCGCAGGACCAGATCGCACCACTGCTCACGAGCGAAGGCTGGGACCTGCTGGCGTCCCTTGGCCCGTACCGCGAGGACACCTCGTTCGAGCTGAATTCCTCGCTCCGCAAGGCCGGCCACTCCCCCGCACTGGTGTCCGCTGTCCTTACCCAGTCCAGGCTCCGCACCAAGGCCGAACTGAAGTTCGGTGAATTCGCCCGGAGCATGCTCTTCACGCAGGCCGGGCTGGAACAGGCCACACGGCTGAACGTTGCCGCCCGGCACGCCGAACGGTTCGCGCAGGCAGGGATCGGCCACGTTGCCGACCTCGGCTGCGGGCTGGCCGCCGACTCGCTGGCGCTCGCCTCGATGGACATCAGGGTCACGGCGGTGGAAATGGACGAGACCACTGCCGCCTGCGCCACGGTGAACCTCATCCCGTTCCCCAACGCCACAGTGGTCCACTCCGACGCGATGTCAGTCCCGCTGGACGGGATCGACGGCGTCTGGCTGGATCCGGCACGCCGCGTCACCTCCACGTCGGGAACCAGGCGGATCTGGGATCCGGAGGCCTTCTCCCCGCCGCTGTCCTTCGTGGAGTCGCTGGCCGCGTCAGGCCGCGCGGTGGGGGTCAAAATGGGTCCCGGGATGCCGCACGAATCGGTGCCGGCGGACTGTGAGGCGCAGTGGGTCTCCGTCGGCGGCGACGTCACCGAAGTGACGCTGTGGTTCAACGCGGTGCGGCGGCCCGGGATCCGCCGGGCAGCGTTGCTTCTGGGGCCCCAGGGCGCCGCCGAAATCACCAGCGCCGAGGATTTCGACGGCGGTCCGGTCGCCCCGGTGGGCCGGGTGGAGGGCTACCTGTACGAGCCCGACGGCGCCGTGATCCGCGCGGGGCTGGTGGCCGACGTCGCACTTGGACTGGGCGGGCACCTGGTGGACGAGCACATCGCCTACATCTGTGCCCCGGACCTGGTGGACACGCCCTACGCCCGGGCCTACAAGGTCTTGGAGGTCATGCCGTACAACGTCAAGGCACTCAAGGCCTGGGTCAAGGACAACGGCATCGGCGTGCTGGACATCAAAAAGCGCGGCACCTCCGTCACCCCGGAGGAACTGCGGAAGCAGCTGCTCGCCGGAGGCAAAGGCAGCAAGAAGGCCGGAACCAAAACGGCCACCCTGGTCCTGACCCGCATCGGGGAGGACCGGGTGGCCATCGTGGTGGAACCCGCCTGACGCTACTGGGCGCGCGTGAATTCCTCGGCGGCCCGGACCTGCTCGTCGGTGGGGCGGACCCCGGTGTACAGCACAAACTGCTCCAGTGCCTGGATGGTGGCCACCTCGGCGCCTGTGATCACCGGCTTCCCGGCAGCGCGGGCGGCCTTGATCAGCGGTGTTTCGGCCGGCAGCGCCACGACGTCGAACACCACTTTGGCCGCTGCGATGGTCTCCTCCGGGAACGACAGGGCGTCGGCTTCCGGACCGCCCTGCATGCCGATCGGGGTGACGTTGATGATCAAATCTGCCGTGCCGCCGTCGAGCGCTGCGCGCCAGCCGAACCCGTACTGCTCCGCGAGGGGCCGCCCCGCGTTCTCGTTGCGCGCAATCACCGTGACGTCCGTGAAACCGGCATCGCGGAGTGCGGCGATGGTGGCTTTCGCCATTCCGCCTGCACCCTGCACCAGAACCGAGTATCCGACTGGAACGGCATTGGACTTGAGCAGCTGCTCAATGGCGGTGTAGTCCGTGTTGTAGGCCTTCAGGTGCCCGTCGGTGTTCACGATCGTGTTGACGGAATCGATGGCCTTGGCGGAGGGGTCCATCTCATCCACGAGCGCGATCACGTCCTCCTTGTACGGCATGGACACCGCGCAGCCGCGGATCCCCAGGCCCCGGACGCCGGCGATGGCCTGGCCAAGGTCCGTGGGGGCGAAGGCCTTGTAGATCCAGTTCAGGTCCAGCAGATCGTAGAGGTAGTTGTGGAAGCGGGTCCCGTTGTTGCTGGGCCGCGCCGACAGCGAGATGCAAAGGGTCATGTCTTTATTAAGAATGGGCACCGGTCCATTAAACGCGCTCCCGCCCGGCTGACTGACAGATAACGCACTGAAATGCGTGAAATGACGACGTTAACTGTGAGCCATTTGGGGTTACGGGCAGCCGGTGCCGGCGGGGAAGCTTCCGACGGCGGCAGGCAGCTTTCCGGGGGCGGTTGCCTTGCCTGCCAGCACGGCCGCCAGCGCGTCGAAGGCGCCCGGGCTCCGCCCGTACACGGCAACCTTGACCGGCGCAGCGGAGTCCTGCAGCGGCCAGGGCGCGTCCAGCGACACCGCAATGTCCCCGCCGGCAGGGGCGCCGCCGTATCCGATGAGGCTGACCACTGGCCCCTCGCCTACTGCGAGCCCGGCCTTGGCGGCGGCGGCCTCGAACCGGGCCCGGTCCTGCGGGGAGCCGCCGGCCACCCGGACACTGCCGGGAACCAGCGGTCCGCTGCAGGGTCCTGACAGGACCGTGACAGCTGCCGCGGATGCCCGCGCTGAGACGTCGGTGCCGCTTCCCGGAGCCGACCCAGGGGGCGCCGTTGTCCTGTCCCGCCAGATCATCATGGTGGCAACCCGCTGCGCGGCCTCGTCCAGGCGCGCGGGCGGCAGGCTGCCGCCGGCCACTGCACCCACGATGGCCGCGTGCGCCTGCGCGACGTCCGTGGGCATCAGCAGCAGGTCCGCTCCGGCGGCGAGGGCCGCAACAGCGGCAGAGCCGCCGGGATACTGCTTCTGGACCGCACCCATGTTGAGGGCATCCGTCACTGCCACGCCGTTGAACCCCATCCCCCGCAGCGCAGCGTAAGTAGGCGCGGACAACGACGCCGGCACGCCGGGTTCCAGCGCGGGCACGGCAATGTGCCCCGTCATGACCATGGGCACACCGGCTGCGATGGCGGCCCGGAACGGTTTCCAGTCGCGGGCCTCAAGGTCGGCAATGCTTGCGGGCTGGACGGGCAGGTCCTGGTGCGAGTCCACGGTGACCGACCCGTGTCCGGGGAAATGCTTCACGGCCGGCAGGACGCCCGACTCCTGCATCCCTTGGGAAAATGCCACGCCCAGCGCCCCTGCCGCATCGGGGTTCCCGGACATGGAACGGGCTCCGATGGTCGGATCAGCCGGGCCGATGGTGACGTCGGTGACCGGCGCGAAGTCCACGTTGAATCCCAGCGGTGCCAGCTCGGACGCCATGGCCCGGCCTGCGTCCTTCGTGAGTGCCACGTTGCCCGCGGCGCCGTAGGCCATGGGCGCCGGCCATTCGGTGAGCGGCGTACCGAGCCGCGCAACCAGGCCGCCCTCCTGGTCCAGACCGATGAGGCCGGGCCACGTCCGGCCGTCAGCGCGGGCTGCCTGGGCAAGGCGTGCGGTGGTTGCTGCCATGGCCGCAGGATCCACCTGCTTCCGGTCGTCCACGGGAACGTTGTCGCCCATGATGATCGAGCCCGCCAGGTGGAGTCGCTCGATCGTGGCGGCGTGCGCCGCCGGGTCCGTGCCGGCGAAGAAGGGCATCAGGACCTGGCCGGCTTTCTGTTCCGGGGTCATGGCGGCCACCGCAGCCGCGGCCGCGTCCCTGTCGCGCTGCTGCGGTCCCCAGCCGAGGGGCCTGGCTCCCGGGTCCGGTGCGGCGGACGACGGCGGGGGTGCCGGCGTCGTCCGTTTGGATGCTGAGGGCGCGCTGGGAGACGGGGTTTGGGAAGAGGGCGCCGCCGCTGGGGCGCGCACGCCCGTACAGGCGCTCAGGGCGGTGAGGGTGGCCGCCGCTGCCAGGATGAGGGTGGTTTTGTGAAAACTGTCACGGGTCTGCGGGAACAAGGCCATCAATACGATGCTACCCCTGCACTAGACTTGAACCACCCGTTCGCCTGCCGTCCGCCGCCTGCCAGGGCAGCCTGCCGGGGCGCCGTGGGCCAGGGACAACAGAACGGTTAGGGGAACGCATGAAGATTGATTTCGCTTCATCGAGGCAGTCAACTCTTGGTGTGGAGTGGGAGCTGGCGCTCGTGGACGGCCAGACCGGAGAGCTGGCATCCGTGGCCAACGAGGTGCTCCGTGGCGTCGCCGCCAAACATCCCGAGCTGAACGAGGACGACGAACACCCCCACATCAAGCAGGAACTCCTGCTGAACACCGTGGAACTTGTCACCGGAATATGCGAGACCGCCGGCGAAGCCAAGGAGGACCTCAGCAGGTCCCTGGCCGCCGTCCGCGAAATCACCGACCCCATGGGCGTGGAGGTCTTCTGCGCCGGGAGCCACCCCTTTAGTCCGCCGCAGCTCCAGCCGGTCACGGACAAGGCCCGTTATGCCAAGCTGATCGACCGCACGCAGTGGTGGGGCCGGCAGATGGTCATTTACGGTGTGCACGTCCACGTTGGCCTGGACCGGCGCGAAAAAGCCCTTCCCGTGCTGGACGGCCTGGTCAACTACTTCCCCCATTTCCAGGCGCTGTCCGCGTCCAGCCCGTTCTGGGGCGGGGAGGACACCGGCTACGCCTCGCAGCGGGCCCTGATGTTCCAGCAACTGCCCACCGCGGGCCTGCCGTTCCAGTTCCAGTCCTGGGACGAATATGAGTCCTACGTCCAGGACATGTTCACCACCGGCGTGATCGACACCCTGTCGGAGATCCGCTGGGACATCCGTCCGGTCCCCAACCTGGGCACCATCGAGATGCGCATCTGCGACGGCCTGGCAACGCTGGAGGAAGTGGGCGCCATTGCCGCCCTCACCCAGTGCCTCGTGGACGAATTCTCCACCACGCTGGACAACGGCGGGACCATCCCCACCATGCCGCCGTGGCACGTCCAGGAAAACAAATGGCGTGCCGCGCGCTACGGCATGGAGGCCATCATCATCCTCGATGCCAAAGGCCGGGAGCAGCAGGTCACGGACCATCTCCTGGAGACCCTGAACCGGCTGGAGCCCGTCGCGGCCAAGCTAGGCTGCCCGGACGAGCTCGCCGACGTCGAAAAGATCATCAGCCGCGGGGCCGGCTACCAGCGCCAGCGCCGCGTGGCCGCCGAGCACGGCGGGGACCTGCAGGCCGTGGTGCTGGACCTCGTCAAGCAGATGCGCAACGGCCCCACCGCCTGACGTCGCCCTCCCGAAACGGGGCACTTCGACACGGACACGCCCGCCGCCGTCGTGATTTACGACGACGGCTCCCCCAAAGTGCCCCGCGGCGGTTCGACGGGGTTTGCTCGGCTAACCAGCCTCAGGCAGGCAAACCGCGGTGACCGGCATCGACGAGTCCGGCGCGAAGCGGATGCCGCTGGGCGCCACTCCGGCCATGACCAGCTGCGCACCGAGGGCGGCCACCATGGCACCGTTGTCCGTGCAGAGGTCCAGCGGCGGTACGTGGAGCCTGATTCCGGCGGACGCGCAGCGCTGGCCGGTGAGCTCACGCAGCCTGGAGTTGGCCGCCACGCCGCCACCCAAAAGCACGTCCTTGATTCCGTGCTCCCTGCAGGCCAGCACGGCCTTTGACGTGATCACGTCCACCACCGCTTCCTGGAACGCCGCCGCAATGTCTGCCACGGGCACGTCCTCGCCGCGGGCCTCGAACTGTTCAACGCAGCGGGCCACCGCGGTTTTCAGGCCGCTGAAGGACCAGTCATAACGGTGCGGGCCCGGTTCCTCGGCGGACCCCATGTACTTCGGCTGCGTCAGGCCGCGCGGGAACCGGATTGCCTTGGCGTTGCCGGTCTTTGCCAGCCGGTCGATGGCGGGACCGCCCGGATAGCCGAGGCCCAGGATGCGGGCCACCTTGTCGTAGGCTTCGCCGGCGGCGTCGTCGATGGTGGAGCCCAGCAGCTGGACATCATCGGTGATGCTGT
>DATCVX010000278.1:0-2853 GCA_036566705.1 Arthrobacter sp.
GACCGTCAATGTCGAGGAGGAACCATGGGCAACGTTGCCGTGGACAGCAAGGAAGTACGCCAGGGACCCGTGGCGGCCCCGGCCAGGAAGGTTCAGCGATGAGCACCCAGCAAACCGAAGTCCAGAGCGAGGCGGTCCAGACCCGCCGGGCCGTCAGCAACATCCTCAAAGGCTCGGCCGGCAACCTCGTGGAGTGGTACGACCTCTATGTCTACACAGTCTTTGCCGCCTACTTCCAGTCCCACTTCTTCAACTCCAAGGACGAGCTGCAGGCCGGCCTTGAGGCGATGGCCGTCTTCTCGACGTCGTTCCTGATGCGCCCCATCGGGGCCTGGTTCTTCGGCCGTTACGCCGACCGCAAGGGCCGCAAGGCCGCGCTGACGCTCAGCGTGACGCTGATGTCCGCCGGATCCTTCGCCATCGCGATCCTGCCCACCACCCAGCAGATCGGCGTCTGGGCACTGGTGCTGCTGATCCTGGTCCGCCTCGTCCAGGGCTTCTCCGTGGGCGGCGAATACGGCACCAGCGCCACGTACATGTCCGAGGCCGCCACGTCCAAGCGCCGCGGCTTCTTCTCCAGCTTCCAGTACGTCACCCTCATCGGGGGCCAGATGATGGCTCTGCTGGTCCTGGTCATCCTGCAGAACTTCATGCCTAAGAGCGACCTGACCGAGTGGGGCTGGCGTATCCCGTTCGCCATCGGCGGCGTCGCGGCGCTGGTGGTCCTGTGGCTGCGGCGCTCGATGGAGGAAACTGTCTCCGAAGAGCAGGTCCGTGCAGCCAAGGCGCCGCTCGCTCCCGGGGAAGCCCAGCCGGGCACCATGAAGCTGCTGTTCACGCAGTACTGGAAGCCCCTGCTGATCTGCATCGGCGTCACCCTCGGCGGCACGGTGGCGTTCTACACCTACACCAACTTCATCCTGAAGTTCATGAACGATACGTCAGGCATCGCCAAGACCGACACTTCGGTCATCAACTTCTGGGCACTGTTCATTTTTATGCTGCTCCAGCCTGTCTACGGCATGATCTCGGACAAAGTGGGCCGCAAGCCGCTGCTGCTGTGGTTCGGCATCACCGGCGTCCTGTTCACCTGGCCGCTGCTGTCCACGCTCTCCAACACCAAGGACCCGTTCACCGCGTTCCTGCTGATGATGGGCGGCCTGCTGATCGTCGGCGGTTACACCTCCATCAACGCACTGGTGAAGGCTGAGCTGTTCCCCGCTTCCATCCGTGCCCTCGGCGTCGGCCTGGGCTACGCGGTGGCCAACTCGCTCTTCGGCGGCACGGTCCCGCTGATCGGCGCCGCGTTCCAGAAAGCCGAGCGCGTGGACCTGTTCTTCACCTACGTCACCGTCGCCATCGCCATCTCCCTGGTGGTCTACATTTTCGCCCTGCGGAACAAGAAGGCCACCCACCTGGACCGCGAGCAGGGCGACGCCTGGAAGCGTCCGGCCAAGGACGACGACAAGGACCAGGACCTCGTGGACGCGTAGCGTCCACCGCTCAGGACGCTCTCGCAGATCCTGCAGAAAAACCCAAGGTGCTCTCTCACTCTCCTCAAGAAAGTGAGAGAGCGTTCCGGGTTTTTCTGCATTAAGTGAGAGAGCGTTCTGGTGGGGGAGGGCCGCGGGTGGCGACCCGCGGCGCCTGGTCCGGCGAGACCAAAATGAGTGCAAAGCGTGACCGTACAGGCATCGTGCGCCGCCGCCGTCGCTGTTTCACTGGGAGCAGGCGGATTCCCGCCCTGGTGTGCCGGGGAGGCAACGGAAGTGTTTCGTTTTCAGCGGTTGATGGCGTTGGGTGCGGTGATGGGACTGGCGGCGTGTGCGGCCCCGGCGCCGCCTGAGCTGCTCACGGCCGACGGCGTCGAACGGGCTTCGGCGGACCGCGCGGCTTTCCCGGACGAACTGGCCGCGTTCCGCGATTCCGCCCTGAGGCTGGGGGACGCCCTCCTTGCCAGCGGGGAGGGGAACGTCATCGCGTCGCCGGGCAGCCTGCTGATTGCCCTGTCCATGCTGCGGGCCGGTGCCTCGGGAGAAGCCGCCGCGGAGATGGATGCCGTGCTGGGACTTCCGGAGACGGACCGGGACGAGGCCATGAACGCACTGCTCGCGTCCCTGGAGGAGTACGACGGCGATCCCGGCTCAGTGGACGAGGAGAACCCGCCTGCCAAACCGCTCGCGCACACGGCCAACGGGCTGTTTGTGGACAAGAACGTCCCCACCGGCCAGGGCTACCTTGATGCCCTGGCGAAGCACTACGGGACCGGCGTATATCCCGTGAACTTCCGTGACCAGGCAGTCACCAAGCCGGCGATCGATGCGTGGGTCAACAAAAATACCGGCGGCAGGATCGAGAAAGCGCCGGCACCCTATGACCCGGACAATACCTTCAGCCTGCTCAACAGCGTCTACTTTGCTGCCGCCTGGGAGGTGCCGTTCGACGCCAACGACACTTCGGATGCGCCGTTCACCACGGCAGGCACCGGAACCATTGATGTCCCGATGATGCACGGCCTGCAGGAAATGGCCTACGCAGAGGGCCCAGGCTGGCAGGCCGTGGACCTGCCTTACGGTGCGGGTTTCGTCATGCGGCTGGTGCTCCCGGCCGAGGATTCCGACGGCGGTGCTGGCGCCCTCAAAGCCGACCGGCTGGCGGTGGTTGCACGTGCCCTCGACGCTGCGGACCCTGAGGATGTTGAGCTGGCACTGCCCACCTGGGACCATAAGAGCCACTTTGACGTGCGGGCCATTCTTGAGCAGCTGGGGCTGGCGGAGACCTTGACTACCACCAGCGACTTTGACGCGATCCAGCCGGGACTGATGATCACCCAGGCCGCACAGGACGCCAACA
>DATCVX010000279.1:0-2190 GCA_036566705.1 Arthrobacter sp.
AGGCCCTGGAACTGCTGGGTGAAAAGCTTCTCCGGCCCACTGATCCCGAAGGTGAACCTCCTGTTCGCCGCGGTGTTCCCCACTGCAGTCAGGAGCAGGGCCAGGAAGTTGGCCTCCTGGGCGCCGAGCGGGGCCTGCAGAACTAAATAGAGGAGTGCAAACGCCAGCGTCGAAACGACACCGACGAGGCCAAACCGGATCACTTGGCCGAAGAAACTTGGCCGGCCGGGCGGCACCATCGGACGCCTCCCCAGCTCGGCATAGATGGCTTGAACGGGAATCGAACCTTTCACCAGGGATCCTGCTACGCGCACCATCCCCCGGACATCATCAATGGCGGTTTGTTTCACATCCACGCGGCTGTCCGGGTCGTCAACCCAGTCCACGGGAATTTCGTGAATGCGCAGTCCTGAACGTTCGGCAATAATCAGTAGTTCGGTGTCAAAGAACCAGCCATTGTCTTCCACGTGCGGAAGCAGGCGACGGGCAACATCGGCGCGAATCGCTTTGAACCCGCACTGGGCGTCGGAAAAGCGCACCTGCATTGTCCGCCGAAGCAGAAGATTATAAGACCGTGAAATAAATTCCCGCTTCGGTCCCCGGCTCACCCGCGAACTCTGGCCAAGACGCGTCCCGATCGAAATATCGGAATGTCCCGACAGTAGGGGCGCCACCAGGGGAGGCAGGGCGGCGAGGTCGGTGGAAAGGTCCACATCCATGTACGCCAGGACTCTCGCTTCCGACGCGCCCCACGCATCCCGAAGGGCAAACCCCCGGCCTTTAGCCTCGAGACGTCGATATCCCACATTCGCAAGTTGCCCGCTAAGTCGAGCTGCAATCGCCGGAGTTCGATCCGTGCTGGCATTGTCGGCGATGGTAATTTTCCACGTCGAAGGCATTTCAAGCGTCAGATATTCGGCAAGCCTCGTGATGCTGTTTTCGAGTACCGCTTCCTCATTGAAAACCGGTACTACAATTTCGAGCGCCAAGCCCCCATAGCTAGGTGTCATGCAACGAATGGTAGGGTCCCTGAAAGGCCCGGGGCGAGGCTTTTCGGCAAAGACAGGTACAGTCCAAAAGAACCAAGTAGTCCTCGGGACCAGCCCGAAGGGAGGGCAGGTAGTCGGACCGCCAGAGCAGGTAGGCAGGCCTCCTGCCCCCATCCTCTAGACTTGACCCGATGTCTAGATTATTTGGAACAGATGGTGTCCGGGGCCTGGCTAACGGTCTGCTCACTGCGGAGCTGGCGATGCAGCTGGCCCAGGCGGCCGCCGTCGTGCTTGGTCACGACCGCAATACAAGCAGCAGCCGGCCGCGCGCCGTCGTGGCCCGTGACCCGCGTGCCAGCGGCGAGTTCATCGCCGCAGCCGTGGAGGCGGGGCTCTCCAGCTCCGGCATCGACGTTTACGACGCCGGCGTCCTGCCCACGCCCGCCGCGGCGTACCTCGTGGCGGACCTGGACGCTGACTTCGGCGTGATGATCTCCGCATCGCACAACCCGGCGCCGGACAACGGCATCAAGTTCTTCGCCCGCGGCGGCCAGAAGCTCCCGGACGACGTCGAAGACGCCATCGAAGCCCAGATGGGCAGCGAGCCTGTACGCCCCGTCGGGAGCGAGGTGGGCCGCATCCAGCGCTTCTCTGACGCCGAAGACCGCTACATCGTGCACCTGCTGCGCACGCTGCCGCATCGCCTGGAAGGCATCAAGGTGGTTCTGGACTGCGCCCACGGCGCAGCCAGCGGCTGCTCCCCGCAGGTCTTCAAGGACGCCGGCGCCGACGTCGTGCTCATCGGCGCCGACCCGGACGGCCACAACATCAATGACGGTGTGGGCTCCACTCACCTGGGACCGCTCAAGGAAGCTGTTGTAAAGCACGGCGCGGACCTGGGCATCGCCCACGACGGCGACGCCGACCGCTGCCTCGCCGTGGACCATGAAGGCAACGAAGTCGACGGCGACCAGATCATGGCCATCCTCGCCGTTGCCCTCAAAGCATCCGGAAAACTCAAGGATGACGTCCTCGTGGCCACCGTGATGAGCAACCTTGGCCTCAAAATTGCCCTCCGCGAGGCCGGCATCAGCATCCGCGAAACGGCGGTGGGGGACCGGTACGTCCTCGAAAGCATGCGCGAAGGTGGCTACAACCTGGGCGGCGAACAGTCCGGGCACGTGATCTTCGCCGACTACGC
>DATCVX010000280.1:0-1833 GCA_036566705.1 Arthrobacter sp.
CTGATCAGGGCAAGGCTCGTGGTGCCCTTCAGCTGCTTCTCGATGCGCCGCGTGCTGGCCAGGATGCGCTCCACCACGGCAGTCACGCTGAACACGGTGTCGATGAGTTCGGCCCGGACCTGCTCGTAGAGGGCATCGAAGGATGCCTGCTCCCAGGGCAGTTCGGCGGGGGTCAGTTTGTCCACGGCGGCCAGGGCGCAGTCGGCGATGAGGGCTGACACCGAACCGTGCGGGTTCTGGCTGAAGGTCAGTTTTTCGGTGTTGTTGAGGTGCTCCAGCACGTAGCGGTCCGGTGCCGGAACCCGCAGGGCCAGGAGCCGGATCACGCCGCCGCGCATGGCCTCCAGCTGTTCCGAGGAGGTTTGGAAGACCCGCAGCGCGACCGAGCCTCCTTCATCCACCAGCGCCGGGTAGCCAGTCACGGTGTGGCCCTTGACGGTGTTGCTCACCTGCCGCTGCACGGTGCCGAAGGTCCAGGCCGTGAGGCCGCTTTGCTCCCGGAAGCCCGGGGTTGCGCCGTTGGCGTTTCCTGTTTCCGGCGTCCCAGCGGCGGCTCCGGAGCCCTTGCCGGGAGCCCTGCCAGCCGACTTCAGTGCAGTGGTGCCGGGTGTTGCGCCCAGGGATTCCGCGATGGCCCGGCGCGTCGCCGGAGCGAGCCGTTCCTGCAGGGCGGCCAGATCCTTGCCCTCGTCCAGCACCTTGCCTTTGCCGTCCACCACCTTGAAGCTCACGCGCAGATGGGAGGGCACGGCGTCCCAGTTCCAGGACCCCGGCGGGATGACGTGGCCGCGGATCCGCCGCAGGGCCAGTTCCAGCGATGCTTCCAGCTCGTCGCTGGCAGGGTCGAAGTCGGATTCCAGCGCAGCCACGGCCTGCCTGGCCACGTCCGGGGCCGGAACAAAATTCTTCCGGACCTGCTTGGGCAGGGACTTGATGAGGGCTGCCACCAGTTCGGCGCGCTGGCCGGGAATCAGCCAGCGGAACGCGGCATCATCGAGCTGGTTGAGGAAGAGCACCGGGACTTCGGCGGTGACGCCGTCGGACGGGTTGGGCGGTGAGCCGGGGGCCACCGGGTGGAATTCGTAGCTGAGCGGCAGCTCAAAGCCCTTGTGCAGCAGCGTCTTGGGGTATGCGGCCTCGTCCAGGTCATCGGCGTCGTCGTTGAGCAGCAGTGACTTGTCGTAGTCCAGTAGGTCCGGATTCTTCTGCCGCGCGTCCTTCCACCACTTGTCGAAGTGCCGCTCGGAGACCACCTCGGCGCCGATCCGGGCGTCGTAGAACTCGAACAGTGTCTCGTCATCCACCAGCAGGTCGCGGCGGCGCATCCGCGCTTCAAGTTCCTCAACCTCCAGGAGGAGGGCGCGGTTGCGGTGGAAGAACTTGTGGTGCGTTTTCCAGTCGCCTTCCACGAGGGCATGCCGGATGAAGAGCTCGCGGGCCAGTACCGGATCCACGCGGCTGTAGTTGACCCGGCGCTGCGGGATGATGGGCACGCCGTACAGTGTGACCTTCTCGTACGCCATCACTGCGCCCATTTTCGTGGACCAGTGCGGTTCGCTGTAGGTGCGTTTGACGAGGTCGGGCGCCACCTGCTCGGCCCAGGCAGGATCGAATTTGGCGGCAACCCGAGCCCAGAGGCGGCTGGTTTCCACGAGTTCGGCAGCCATCACGAACGTGGGGGACTTCTTGAAGAGCGACGAACCGGGGAAGATGGCGAACCGGCTGCCTCGCGCGCCGGCGTACTCGCGCTTGCGCTCGTCAAGGATGCCGATGTGGCTGAGCAGGCCGGAGAGCAGGCTGATGTGGATGCCCTCGTGGTTGCCCACGGGGTCG
>DATCVX010000281.1:0-2223 GCA_036566705.1 Arthrobacter sp.
CGATCTGCGACGGGAAGACGTTCACGCCGCGCAGGATGATCATGTCGTCGCTGCGGCCGGTGATCCGCCCCATGCGGCGGTGTGCGGGGCGGGCGGTGCCGGGCAGCAGGCGGGTCAGGTCCTTGGTGCGGTAGCGGATGATCGGCAGCGCCTCCTTGGTGAGGGAGGTGAACACGAGTTCGCCGTGTTGGCCGTCGCGCAGCACGTTCTCCTTGCCCACCACCGGGTTGAAGGCGTCGATGATCTCCGGGCGGAAGTGGTCCTCCCAGATGTGGCTGCCGTCCTGGGTTTCCACGGCCTCGCCCGCGACGCCCGGCCCCATCACTTCGGACAGGCCGTAGATGTCGCACGCCTTGATGTCCATGGTGACTTCAAGCTCGTGCCGCATTTCCTCTGTCCACGGCTCCGCGCCAAGGACGGCGTATTTGAGGGACGTGGACCTGGGGTCGATGCCCATGTGCGCCATGGCGTCGGCGATGGTGAGCAGGTAGGTGGGCGTGCAGAGGATGGCGTCCGGCTTGAAGTCCTGGATGAGCTGGATCTGCCGTTCAGTCTGCCCGCCTGAGATGGGGATGACGGTGCAGCCGAGTGCTTCGGCGCCCGCGTGGGCCCCGAGGCCGCCGGTGAACAGTCCGTAGCCGTAGGCGTTGTGGACCTTCATGCCGGGCCGGACGCCGGAGGCGCGCAGCGAACGGGCCACCAGTTTGGCCCAGTCGGCGAGGTCCTGTTTGGTGTAGCCGACGACGGTGGGCCGGCCCGTGGTGCCCGAGCTCGCGTGCACGCGGGCTACTTCGTGCTGCGGCACGGCGAACATGCCGAACGGGTACTCTTCGCGCAGGTCGTCCTTGGTGGTGAACGGGAAGTTGCCCAGGTCGCTGAGTTCGCGCAGGTCGGCGGGGTGGATGCCGGCGTCGTCGAACTTTCGCTTGTACAGCGGCACCCGGTCGTAGGCGTAGGCCAGGGTGTGCTGCAGGCGGCTGAGCTGGAGGGACTCGAGCTCGTCGCGGGAGATGGTTTCCTCGTAGTCCAGGATGGCGTCCGTGGCGGTGGTTGCCTGGGAGGTGGGTGTTTCGGGGGCGTGGAGGGTCATGGTTTTCCTACTTCTTGGGGATGGTGCGGCTGCGTCCGCGGAACTCGGCAATGAGTTCGCCCGGGGTGCCGGAACTGGGTTCGGAACCGGGCTGCGCGGCGTCGGCGGCGAAAATCTGGATGTCGTAGAGCCCGCTGCGGCCCGCGCTGGTACGACGGTCCGCCACGGCGGTGATGACCTGGCCGCGGTAGGCCGGCTTGAGGAAGTTGATGTCGACGCCGGCGGCAACGGTGATGCTGTCCGCGTCGCCGGGGCCGGGGTTGACCGGGTTGCAGGCGAGGGCGAAGGCGGTGTCGGCGAAGGCGAAGATCATTCCGCCGTGGGCCATGCCGAAGCCGTTGAGCATTTCCTGCCGCAGCGTCATGCGGATGGTGGCGTGCCCGTCGCTGAGCGCGAGGACTTTGATGCCCATCCATTCGGAGGCGTAGTCGTTTTCCAGGATGGGGTGGGTTGCCCCGGAGAGTGTTGCTTCAGCCATGCGTCATTGCCTCCAGCTTTATTTACCGAATGTTCATTAGGTAATCCCATGGAGGGGGTCGGTGTCAAGGGTGGGGCGGTGCCGCAGGGCCGTTCTGGCCCAGTTTTCCGCGCCGCGAGCCGAGTTTTGGCGGGTACCTCCGGGCCACGCTTTCCAAAACTGGGCTGGATAGGACGACGGCGCCACGCACCTCGAGCGGAAGTGCAAGGATGGGATAACCGGCAGCTCCAAACCAGCACAGCAAAGGGCGGACCATGGCCAAAGGCATTTACGTCAGCGCAACCACTCCCGGCTCGGGCAAATCGCTCGTTGCCCTGGGGCTGGCGGACACGCTGCACCGGCACGCGGACCGGATCGGTTTCTTCAAACCCGTGGTCCACGGCCCGGACGCGGCGGACGACCCCATGGTGAGCCTGATGAAGGCACGCTTCCAGCTCGACGACGACCGGTGCCGCGGCGGCCTGACCGGCGCCGAAGTGCGGGCCCTGCTCGCCGAAGGCAAACGCGCCGACATCGACGCCCGCTGCGTCGAGATCTTCGCCGAAATGTCCCGGCACTGCGATGTGGTGATCGTGGAGGGGACCGACCTCACCGGCCAGGACGCCGCCGTCGAATTTGACCTCAATGCCCGCCTGGCCAACAACCTGGCCGCCCC
>DATCVX010000282.1:0-3236 GCA_036566705.1 Arthrobacter sp.
CCGTGCCGGGATCACCGGGGCGTCGGCGCTGCTGCACGACCTGCAAATGGTGCTGGGCTACGGGCCGCTGGTGGCGTCGATCATTCCTTCGATTCCCACCCTCTGTTTTGCCGTGGCGGGCGCAGGCACGTCCTGGCTCACCGGCCGGGTCGGTGTGGAGAAGGCCATCCTGCTGGCCCTGGCCATGCTGGCCGGCGGACTGATGCTCCGCGGCATCCCGGCCACGGGCGCACTGGTGGCCGGCACGGTGCTGGGGATGTCCGGGCTGGCGGTCTGCAACGTGGCCATGCCGTCGTTTATCCGCGAGCACTTCGCCCAGCGCACGTCGCTGATGACCGCGCTTTATACGGTGACCATGACCACCGGAGCCACCGCGACCGCCGTCGCCGTGGTCCCGCTCGCGCATGCCCTCGGTTCCCCCTCGGCCGCCGTCGGGGCGATCGGGATCATGGCCGTGGCCGCGTTCCTGGGCTTCCTTCCCGTGGCGCTGCACGCCCACCGCCACAGCGTCCGGGCCAAGGCCGGGCACATTTCGCCGTGGCCGCTGCTGCGCACCCGCAAGGGCCTGCTCCTGACCGCGATCTTCACCCTGCAGGCCCTGCTCGCCTACGCGCTGCTGAGCTGGTTCCCGTACATGCTGACCACCATGGGGCTCAGCGCCTCGGCGAGCGGCCTGATGTACGGGCTGATGCAGCTGGTGTCCGTGCCGGCCGGGATGGTGCTGATCGCCATCGGCTCCCGCCCGCGGATGCTCCGCCCGGCCTTCTACCTTGCCAGCGTCGCCATGGCGGCGGGCGTGGCGCTGCTGCTGCTCCTGCCGGTTTCGCTGGCGGTGGTCCCGGCGGTCCTGCTGGGCTTCGGCCTGGGGATTTTCCCGCTGGTGATGGTGATGATCAGCCGCAGCGGCGAGAGCACCGCGGAGACCACGGCCCTGTCCACCCTGGCCCAGTCCACGGGCTACCTGCTGGCCACGGCGGGCCCGTTCGGCACCGGGCTGCTGCACAGCGCCACCGGCGGCTGGACCCTGCCGCTCGCCATCCTGCTGGGCCTCGCCCTGGTCCAGATCGTTGTTGCGCACCTGATCAGCGGTCGCCCGGCAATTAACGGCCGCCCGGCCGCGAAGAAGAAGTAGGCCACGATGACCCTGAGCACCTCGCACCGCCAGCCCCTGGCCGACGAAATCACCGCCAAGCTGCGGGCCATGATCCATTCGGGCGAGTGGCCGCTGCAGCAGCGCATTCCGTCCGAGCCCGAGCTGATGGCCAAGCTCGGCGTCTCCCGCGGCACGCTCCGCGAGGCGGTCAAGGCCCTGGCCCACAGCGGCATGCTGGAGGTCCGGCGCGGGGACGGCACCTACGTCCGCGCCACCAGCGAGATGTCCGGCGCGGCGCGGCGCATGTACCAAGACCACACCGAGGAGCACATCCTGGAGGTCCGGGTGGGCCTGGACACCCAGGCCGCCCGCCTCGCCGCCCGGCATGCAACGGACGACGACGTCGCCGCCCTGCGTGCCCTGCTCGCCGAGCGCGATGAGGCCTGGCATGCGGCCGACTACGCGGCGTGGGCCCGCGCCGACTGGGGTTTCCACGAGCGCGTTGCCCAGGCATCCCGGAACCCGCTGCTGCACGAGCTGTACGTCAGCTTCGGCGACGTCTTCCACGATGACCTCCTGAAGCAGCAGCGCCGCGCAGGCTTTGACGGCCTCCCCCACGAGGGCCACGACACCCTGGTGGACGCCATCGAGGCGCGCGACGGGGACGCCGCCGTGGCCAGCGTCAACCGGAACCTGAACTCCTGCGCGGAGTGGCTGGGCGCGTAGCCCGTATTTTTTGTGTCCTTCGGCTCGCTTCGTAGGCTGCCGGTGTGGGGTTTCGCCGCAGTCCAACCGGTCAGTAGGCTTACTATCTGACGTAGGTAGTAGAGCCCCGGGCGCCCGCCTGCACCCGGGGTGCCCGCCGATGAAGGAGTACACGTGGCACGAGCAGCACGCCTGTCCGGGAACCAACGAAAGCCAGCCGCGGCACTGTGGGCTGACGGACTGGGCAGGGTGGGCATCCGCTCCGCCCAGGTCCTGCTGATCCTGGCGGTGGCCGCCGCCTCGGTTTATGCATTGATGCAGATCAAGCTGCTGGTCATTCCGGTGCTGATCGCCCTCATCCTCGCAGCCGCGATCGGACCGTTCGTGAACATGCTCAGGCGCCGCGGACTGCCCGGCGCCGCAGCCACAGGCATCGCATTTGTTGCCCTCCTGCTCGTGCTGGCAGGGGTCGCCACGATGATCTACTTCTCCATCCGGAGCCAATGGGGCGAGCTGGCGCAGCAGGCCACTCAAGGGCTGGATGAGCTGGAGCAGTTCCTGCGTACCGGCCCCGTACCGATCGACCAGGAGCAACTGGTCCAGGCGCGGGAGGGGATCATCCAGTTTGCCACCAGCAGCCAGGTCCGCTCGGGTGCCGTCACCGGGCTGTCCATGGTGACGGAGTTCATTGCCGGGACCGCCCTGATGGTGGTCATCCTGTTCTTCTTCCTCAAGGACGGCGCCAAGATCTGGAACTTCTTCCTCCGGCCGTTCACGGGGCAGCGCGAAGCCAAGCTCCGCCGCGTTGGCAGCCGCACGCTGGAGGTGCTGGGCGGCTACGTCCGCGGCACCGCCATTGTTGCCCTGGTGGATGCCGTGGCGATCGGCGCAGCGCTCCTGATCCTGCAGGTTCCGCTGGCCTTCCCGCTGGCCATCATCGTGTTTATGACCGCGTTTATCCCGCTGGTGGGCGCTACCGTCGCCGGCATCCTCGCCGCACTGGTGGCCCTGGTGGCCAACGGCCCGGTGGTGGCGCTGATTGTGGTGGCCGTGGTGGTCGCCGTCAACCAGCTCGAAGGTGACCTGCTGCAGCCGATCGTTATGGGCAAGTCGCTGCAGCTGCACGCCCTGGTGATCCTGATGGCGCTGACCGCCGGGACTATCCTGGCCGGCATCGTGGGCGCCGTGCTCTCCGTCCCGATGGCCGCCGTCGCCTGGGCCATCATCCAGGTATGGACCGCGGAGGATCCGAACCTCGAGGACATGAACCCGGACCTTCCGCCGGCCAACACCCAGCCCGCCTAGGACCTCGCCGGATCTCGAGTCGGATCTTCAAAATCGACGCGCATATTCTCTGGCGCACGGGATATATCCGGTGCGCCAGGGAATATTCGCGTCGCACACAACGTACGACGGCGGCCGGGCACCTGGGTGCCCG
>DATCVX010000283.1:0-2208 GCA_036566705.1 Arthrobacter sp.
AACGGAAGGCTTGCCAGTGCTTTGCACCGGGCCGCGTGGGCCATCGAACCGCCGCCGTCCCTGACCGGGAACCGTCGAGGTCCCCGCCCCTGCGAAGGAGCATGTTCATGAGAATTGCAGTGACCGGCGGAAGCGGAAAACTCGGACGGCATGTGGTGCGAAGGCTCACGGCGGACGGGCACCAGGTGCTGAACTTGGACCGTGCGGGGGACAGGAGCCCTGGCCTGGCCATCGTGGACCTGCGCGACTAGGGGCAGGTGGTGGACGTGTTGCTGGGACTGGATGACAGGCACACGGGTTTTGACGCCGTCGTCCATCTGGGTGCCATCCCGGCGCCGGGCATCCTGCCGGACGCTGCAACGTTCGAGAACAATATGCTCTCCACGTACAACGTGTTCCAGGCGGCCCGCCGGGCCGGGATCAAGAAGGTGGTGTACGCCTCCAGTGAGACGGTACTGGGACTGCCGTTCGACGTCGACCCGCCCTACATTCCCGTCGACGAGGAATACCCTGCCCGGCCGGAGAGCACCTATTCGCTGGTGAAGCACCTTGAGGAGCAGATGGCCGTTGAGCTGACGCGCTGGGATCCGGAGCTGAGCATCGTGGCGTTGCGGTTTTCCAATGTGATGGACGCGGAGGATTACGAACGTTTCCCGTCGTTCGACTCCGACGCCATGCTGCGCAAGTGGAACCTGTGGGGCTATATCGACGGCCGTGACGGAGCCCAGGCGGTGGCGCGGGCACTGGAAAACGGCAAGCCCGGGTTTGAGGCGTTCATCATCGCCAACGCGGACACCGTGATGAGCCGATCCAGCGCCAGCCTCGCCGCCGAGGTCTTCCCGAACGTGACCGTGACCAAGGAATTGGGCGAACACGAGACCATGCTCTCCATCGGCAAGGCGAGGAGGCTGCTGGGCTTCGAACCCGAGCACAGCTGGCGGACCTACCACCCCGCCAGGACCACCCCCACAGAAGACTGAGGAGCATCATGCAGTACCGCACACTGGGCAACAGCGGCGCCGTGGTTTCGAACTACGCGCTCGGAACCATGACGTTCGGGGCCGAGGCCACCGAAGAAACGTCCCATGCCATCCTGGACAGCTACCTCGACGCCGGCGGCAACTTCATCGACACCGCGGACGTCTACAGCGCCGGCGTTTCGGAGGAGATCATCGGCCGCTGGCTGGCGCAGCGGCCCGAGGCAAAAGACCGCGTGGTGATCGCCACCAAGGGCCGGTTTCCGATGGGAACGGCACCGAACGACGTCGGGACCTCCCGCCGCCGCCTGACCCGCGCCCTGGACAGTTCCCTCCGCCGCCTCGGCGTGGAGCAGATTGACCTGTACCAGATGCACGCGTGGGACCCCATCACGCCGCTGGAGGAGACGCTCCGTTTCCTGAACGACTCGGTCAGCCAAGGCAAGATCGCCTACTACGGTTTCTCCAACTTCCTGGGCTGGCAGCTGACCAAGGCGGTCCACGTTGCGCGGGCACACGGCTGGAGCCCGCCGGTTACCCTGCAGCCGCAGTACAGCCTGCTGGTCCGTGAGATCGAGTCGGAGATCGTGCCGGCAGCCCTGGACGCCGGGATCGGCCTGCTGCCGTGGTCCCCGCTGGGTGGTGGCTGGCTGTCCGGCAAGTACAAGCGCGACCAGCCTCCCACCGGCGCCACCAGGCTGGGCGAGAATCCCAAGCGCGGGATGGAGGCCTGGCAGGCGCGCAATGACAATCCCCGCACCTGGGCCGTGATCGGAACGGCGGAAAAGATTGCGGCGGACCACGGTGTGAGCGCCTCGCAGGTGGCCCTGGCATGGCTGGCAGACCGGCCCGCGGTCACGTCGGTGATCCTGGGTGCCCGGACCACGGAGCAGCTGGCTGACAACCTGGCCGCCGCGGACCTGCACCTCACCCCGGACGAAACCAGGGCGTTGACGCAGGCCAGCCAGCCGCGCGTCGGCGTTTATCCCTATGGGCCCATGGCGCAGGAGCAGCGCAGCCGGAAGATCGAAGGGGGACGGTAACCGGGCAGGAACGCACGACGGCGGCACGCACCTGGGTGCCGGTGGCGCCGGTAACGCGGGCGTAACGCCGTGTCCGCCACCATTGAGCGGGTTGTGTCCTTGTTTCGCTCAATGGTCGGAGGAAACAATGGCTGATCGACGTGTGGGTAACGGGTGGTTGGCCCTTGTTGCCGCGATATCGATCATGA
>DATCVX010000284.1:0-3762 GCA_036566705.1 Arthrobacter sp.
TTTCGTCTTTCCAGCAGTACGGCAGCACGCGGTAGCCGTTGTAGGTCAGGCCCTTTTCGTGCAGCTGCTTGAACGCCCACAGGACCGATTCCATGTACTCGACGTTGAGTGTCTTGTAGTCGTTGTCGAAGTCCACCCAGCGGGCCTGGCGGGTGACGTAGCTCTGCCACTCGTCCGCGTACTTCATGACGGAGGCACGGCAGGCGTCGTTGAACTTGTCGATGCCCATGGCTTCGATCTGGGTCTTGTCCGTCATGCCCAGCTGCTTCATGGCTTCCAGTTCGGCCGGCAGGCCGTGCGTGTCCCAGCCGAAGCGGCGTTCCACCCGGCGGCCGCGCTGGGTCTGGTAGCGGCCCACCAGGTCCTTGGCGTAACCGGTCAGAAGGTGGCCATAGTGCGGCAGCCCGTTGGCGAACGGCGGCCCGTCGTAGAACACGAACTCGTTGCTGCCGGGCTGCCCGCCAGGTGCGTCGGCGCTGCGCTGGTCGATGCTTGCCTGGAAGGTGCCGTCCTGGTCCCAGTACTTCAGGATGCGTTCTTCGATTTCCGGGAACTTCACGGAAGCGGAGACACCGGAGCCGGGTGCGGCCGAAGGGGAGGCTGAGGCTTTGGGGTAATACGTCATTCTCGACATCCTGGGTTGAGCTGGTGAACCGTCCAGCCGCTGCTGGCCGGTTCCGTTCAGGATGCGAGGACGGCTACTGCGCAGTCCGGGGACTGCACGCTAACCGCGGTACCACCTCACTTACCGGCACCCGTCACGCTCCGGGGGGAACGTGCTTTTGCACCGGCCGCTCATTACTGCTGTGACGGGCTTACCCGTCCGGTTCTACTGACACCGACCGCCAGGTGTCTGGCGAATGCGTGCGTTCTTCCGGAAGCTCACCGGTGATTGCCGGGTCATAGCCAACTTTGAGTCTACTATCGCCAGGCCTCCTACCGCCATTCCCGTAACGCGCAGGGTTCCCGTTGCCTAGACTCGGAGTTATGACTTCCGCCCGCGGATCTGCACCGTCAGCGGCATGCCGCTGGCTTGCACTCCTGTTCACGTTGCCGGTGCTGGTCCTGTCAGGGCTCAGGGCAGTCCCGGTGGAATTGCCCGTGCTGGCAGTCCAGCTGCTGTCTTTTACACCATGGCTTGCCATGCCCGCCGCTGCGGCGCTGCTTCTGGCATTTCTGGGGCGGAGCAGGTGGCTGCAGTTGTCCGCCGGAGTACTGCTGCTGTGCCAGGTGTTCTGGCTTTTCCCGTTGGACACAGCGCGTCCTGCTGCTGCGTTGGCCGGAGACGCCGTGCCGCTGACGGTTATGAACATCAATTCCGAGTTCGGCGAGGCCGACGCCGGCGCGATCGTTCGGCTTGTCCGGGATAACGGCGTGGATCTCCTGGCAGTCCAGGAACACACGCAGGGGCTCCAGGACAGGCTGTCGACGGCAGGCCTGGACGCGGCGCTGCCGTACCGGATCAGCGAACCGACCAACAACGCCGGTGGAAGCGCCCTGTATTCACGCTTTCAGATGGAACTGGTGGGCCATGTTCCGGACACGCCGTTCAGGATGCCGACCGTCCGCCTGTTGGCCGGGGAGCACGGTGTGGGGGCCGTCCTTGAGGTGACGAATGTCCATGTCCTGCCGCCGGTGGACGCCGGGATTGACCAGTGGCGAAGTGACCTGGAGGCAGTAGCAAGGGTTGCAGACCGTCCCGGCAACCGGCTGCTGATCGGTGATTTCAACGCCACGTATGACCACTCCGAGTTCCGGGAGCTGCTGGGAGCCGGCCCGGGACTGGTGGATGTGGGAGCGGCCTCCGGTTCCCGGCTCGTGCCCACCTGGCCCATGGAAGGACCACGGCTGCCCGGGATCACCATCGACCATCTGGTCACCAGCCCGCAGGTTGGCAGCTCCGGCTACCAGGTCCACACCGTGCCGGGAACCGACCACGCGGCCGTCCTGGCCAGGTTGTCCATCCCGGCCGGCTGACCTGATCCTTCATTTACTTCCGGCGGCTCAGTTTTTCCGGATCAGCTTGTGGTTGGCGGCCTGCGCCACCGGCCGGATGACGATCTGGTCCAGGTTGACGTGGTGCGGCGCGCTGACGGCATACCTGACCACGTCGGCCACGTCTGCTGCCGTCAATGGCTTTTCCACGCCCTGGTAGACCTTGCTGGCCGCTTCGGGGTCGCCGAGCCGGTTCAGGGCGAACTCCTCGGTGTGGACGAGGCCGGGCGCCACCTCGATGACGCGGACATTGTGTTCGGCCTCTTCAAGCCGGAGCGCCCCGGTCATGGCATGCTGCGCGAACTTGGCGGCGTTGTAGCCGGCACCGCCCTCGTAGGCCACGAGCCCGGCCGTGGACGTCAGGTTTAGAACGGTGCCTTCGCCGTTGGCCCGAAGCATGGGCAGGAAGGCGCGGGTGAGTTTCATGGTGCCGAGGACGTTGACCCGGTACATCCAGTCCCAGTCCTCGGTGCTGGCGGCGCCCACCAGGTCCGCGCCGCGCGCCCCGCCCGCGATGTTGACCAGCGTGTCCACGCCCCCGGCTGCGGTGACGCGGGCGAGGAGCCGGGCAACGTCGTCGTCCTCGGTGATGTCGGCGGGGATCCCGACGGCGCCGGTCTCCGCTTCCAGCGCGGCGAGGCGTTCGGCGCGGCGAGCCACGGCGAAAACCGTCCACCCTTCCGCGGTCAGGGCGCGGACGGTTGCTTCGCCGATACCGGTGCTGGCCCCTGTTACTACTGCTCTGTTGTGCACTGCCGCGCTGCGCGAATCTTCAGTCATGGCACCACCCTAACGGCCCCGGCCGGAGGCGTGCTTGGAGCGATGTCGCCGGATGAAGTGGCCGCCATGAAACAATTGGCAGATGGCTGAAGACACTCAGGGTACAGACACGCCCTCCACCGCCCCTATCAACGTTCCGGACAAGCCCGCCCTCGAGGGCCTCGAAGCTGCCCTCACGCAGCGCTGGCTTGCCGAAGGGACCTATAAGTTCAACCCGGACACCACCCGGGAGCAGGTCTACTCGATTGACACTCCCCCGCCCACCGCGTCAGGCTCGCTGCACGTTGGCCACATGTTCTCCTTCACGCAGACGGACGTGCTGGCCCGCTACCAGCGCATGATCGGCAAGAACGTGTTCTACCCCATGGGCTGGGACGACAACGGCCTGCCCACCGAGCGCCGCGTGCAGAACTTCTACGGCGTCCGCTGCGACCCGGCCATCCCGTACGACGCCGGCTACCGCCCGCCCGCCCAGCCCGCCAAGAACCAGCGTGATTTCGACGTCGTCTCGCGCCGGAACTTCATCGAGCTGTGTGAAGAGCTGGCTGTGGAGGACGAGAAGGTCTTCGAAAGCCTGTTCCAACAGCTTGGCCTCTCCGTGGACTGGAAACTGACGTACCGGACCATCGACGACGCCTCGCGCGAAGTTTCCCAGCGCGCCTTCCTGGCCAACCTCGCAGCCGGCGACGCCTACATGGCCGAAGCTCCCACCCTGTGGGACGTCACTTTCCGGACGGCGGTGGCCCAGGCCGAACTGGAAGACCGCGAAGTGGCCGGATCCTACTACCGGTACCCGTTCTTCACCGAAGACGGCGAAAAGATCTACATCGAGACCACCCGTCCCGAACTGCTGGCAGCCTGTGCAGCCCTCGTGGCAAACCCCGACGACGAGCGGTACCAGCCGCTGTTCGGCAAGAAGGTCACGTCCCCGGTCTTCGGCGTCGAGGTTGAGGTCAAGGCCCACCCGCTGGCCAAGGCGGACAAGGG
>DATCVX010000285.1:0-2981 GCA_036566705.1 Arthrobacter sp.
AGGGACTCATCAACACCAAGGACGCCATCGAGCGGATCGTCGCAGCCCTCGAGGCCGCAGTCGGGACCATGCGCAAGGTGCATGACGAGGTGGATGAAGAGGATCCCACCACCGCGGACCTGCTGCATGAATTCATCGCCAGGTTTGAGCAGTATGCATGGATGGTTAATGCGGAGACGATGAAGGCCTCCGCCAGCGTGACCGCGCCGGATTCAAAGTAGCGCAGCGCTCGCAGAATAAGCACAGAAGCGCCCGGTGCCGGAAGCAATTTCCGGCGCCGGGCGCTCTTCTGTGCGGGGTTGCAGTACTTGTGCGGGTTCCCTGGATGATGCGCTCGCCTAGTGCGCCTTGGGGACCCTGTGAAGCACGACGGCGGCAAGGACTGCCGCGCCCGCCATCAGTACCAGCGCGATCCCCGCAGTGATGTGCACCCCGGAATCAAACGCCGCGCGCGCTGCGCCGCGGAGCGCCTCCGCGAGCGGAGCAGGCAGGGTGGCAGCCAGTTCCATGGCGCCCGCCAGGGTTTCGCCCGCCTGATGTGCAGCGGTGCCGGACGTGGCTTCCGCGACGCCTGCGGGGAACAGGAGATTGTGCTGGTAGGAAGCCGTCAGGATGGAGCCCAGGACGGCCGTCCCCAGCAGTGACCCAACCTCGTAGCCCGTCTCGGAGATTGCGGCCGCCGCGCCTGACTTTTCGGCGGGAACGGCGCCCAGGATGAGGTCGTTGGAGATGGTCTCCGCCGTGCCCACGCCCAGCGCAAGGATGAGCAGTGCTCCCAGCAGCAGGGCCGGGCCCGCGCTGTGGTTGCCGAAGGCCACCAGCCCATGGCCCGTGGCACTCAGGGCCAGGCCGCCGGCCACCACGAATCCCGGACGGACCTTCCGCACCAGGGGCACCGCCACCAGTCCGGCCACCACCGTGGCCAACAGGGCCGGAATCATGGCCACGCCGGACGCGGACGGCGTCATCCCTTCCAGGAGCTGGAGGTGCTGGGCCAGGAACAGGATGAAGCCGTTGAAGGAAAACAGCGCCAGGACGTTGGCCGTGATGGCCGTGCTGAACACCCTGTTGCGGAACAGGGACATGTCCAGCAGCGGGCTGGCCAGCCGTAGCTGGCGGCGGACGAAGACGAGTCCCATGGCCAGGCCAAAGGCTATGAGGAGTGCCGTAAGCGGCCCGAAGCCCTCGGTGGCAAGTTCCTTGATGCCATAGACCACCGGCACCATCACCAGCAGGGACAGCAGGATGCTGGGCACATCCACCCGCCCGGGGTGGGGGTCCCTGGACTCGGGGATGAAGGCGGGACCGAATGCCAGCAGGGGCAGCATGATGGGCACGGCGACCAGGAGGATGGCGCCCCACCAGAAGTGCTCCACCAGCCAGCCGCCGAAGATTGGGCCCAGTGCGGCGCCGCCGGAGAAGCCGGCCGCCCAGATGGCTACAGCCAGCCGGCGCCGGTTGGGGTCCGGGAAGATGTTCCGGATCAGGGACAGCGTGGACGGCATCAGCATGGCCCCGAAGAACCCGAGCGCCGCCCTTCCGGCGATGAGCCATTCGGCGGCCGGCGCAAATGCCGTCACGGCTGAGACGGCCGCGAAGCCGACACTGCCGGTCAGGAGCAGCCGCCTGCGCCCGATCCGGTCACCGAGGCTGCCCATGGCAACCAGCAGCCCGGCCAGCACCAGGGGATAGGCATCCACGATCCACAGCAACTGGACGCCCGTTGTCTCCAGGCTGCGGGCAATGGCCGGCAGTGCAAACGTCAGCGCCGTATTGTCCACCGCAACAAGGAGTACCGGGAACATCAGCAGGCCCAGCGCGAGCCAGTCGCGCCCGTGGCTTCGGGTGGGGGCCGGACCGCGAACCGGCGTCGAGGCGGCGGTGGACTGAGTGACGGGGGTGCTGCGGGTGTTCTGCCGGGAGGCTGCGGACGTGGTCATGCAATAACTGTACCGTCTGGACGGTACAGTTAAGAAATCGAAGTCCCCAAGGATGCATGATTGGAACCATGGCCAGAAAACCCGTCGCGCATGATGCCGTCCTTGACGCTTTTGAAGAACTCCTCATTGACGTCGGGGAACGCGCTGCCACGCTGGATGCGGTGGCCAAAAAGGCCGGTGTGTCCAAGGGGGGCCTGCTGTACCACTTCCCCAACAAGGAAGCACTGATTACCGCCACCCAGGAGCGGCTGGACCGCCTGGCCGGGGAGGACCTCGCCGCGATGGCGGCGGCGCCCGAGGGAGCTGCCGCGTACTTCATCCGGTCGTCGCTCTGGTCCGACACCCCCATGGACCGTTCGTTTGTTGCTGCCACGCGCCTGGCCGAGGTGGCCCACGAGGAGGCCCGCCGCCGTTTCGCGGCCATCCAGCACCAGTGGCTGGAGCTGATCGGCGCCGACGTCGGCAAGGCGATGGCCAAGGCCGTGCTGTACATGGGCGACGGGCTGTACTTCAACGCCATGTGGGAAAGCGGGCCCTCCGGGAATGCCGACGGCAGGCAGGAGGATGTGGCGGAACTCCTTTCCGCGGTGGAGCGGCTGAGGGGCTGAAGGCGCTAAGGACTGGCCTCCTCCGTCCGGGGCGGACACCATTTGCCCGAAAGCCTGCGGCATAGGACAATTGGTGATGGCTGTCACCGGCCACGCAAGATGTCAATCCCAAATGAATAAGCCTTTGATCTGCGGCGGGAGAGTTCTGCTAGTAGGTACAAGCAGGCGCCGTAGGAGCAAATCCTCCCCAGGAATCTCTCAGGCCCATGTACCGCCGCGGCGAGGCAACTCTGGAAAGTAGCAGGCTGTCCGCCTGACGTGTCCCGGATCGCTCCGGGACATCAGGACTGCTGTGCTCACCGACGGTGCAAGCGCCGGCCCCGCAGCAGCGGACCGCGCGGAAACTCTCAGGTCCAATACAGAGTGGGGAGGAACCCGAATCGATGTGGCGTACCCTGCGCCGCCTGAGTTATGGAGTTCCTTTTGACTGTCA
>DATCVX010000286.1:0-6434 GCA_036566705.1 Arthrobacter sp.
GTAGTTTCCGGTGCCGATGTGGCAGTAGCGGCGGAGCCCGTCCACTTCCTGGCGGACCACCAGCGACAGCTTGCAGTGGGTCTTGAGGCCCACGATGCCGTAGACCACGTGGACACCCGCCTGCTCCAGCTTCCGCGCCCAAGAGATATTCGCCTGCTCATCGAAGCGGGCCTTGATCTCCACCAGGGCGAGGACCTGCTTGCCGGCTTCGGCGGCATCGATCAGCGCATCAACGATGGGTGAATCACCGGAGGTCCGGTACAGGGTCTGCTTGATGGCCTGAACCTTCGGGTCCGCGGCCGCCTGCTCCAGGAAGGCCTGGACCGACGTGGAGAAGGAGTCGTACGGGTGGTGGAGCAGGATGTCCCGGCGGCGCATGGCCGCGAAAACGTTGGCTGCCTTGGACGTCTCGGACTCGTTGAGGTACCGGGAGGTGTGCGGCACATGCTTGGGGTAGTGCAGGTCAGCCCGGTCGATGCCGGCAATGACGGACAGGCCGCGGAGGTCCAGCGGCGCGGGGACGGAGTAGACCTCGGACTCTTCCACCCCGAGTTCACGGATCAGCAGGGCACGGATGTTGGGGTTGATGTCGTGGGTGACCTCGAGACGGACCGGCGGGCCGAACCGGCGGCGCAGGAGTTCCTTCTCCAGCGCCTGGAGGAGGTTCTCGGCGTCGTCTTCTTCCACTTCGACGTCCTCGTTGCGGGTGACGCGGAAGATGTGGTGTTCCAGGACTTCCATCCCGGCGAAGAGCTTGTCCAGGTGCACCGCGATGACTTCTTCGAGGGCGATGAACCGGGCAACCCGGCCTGCAACAGCGCCGGCACGCGGTCCGTCGATGGAGATCAGCCGCGGAAGCTGGTCCGGGACCTTGACGCGGGCGAAGAGTTCCTTGTCGCTGACAGGGTTGCGGACCACCACTGCCAGGTTCAGCGACAGCCCGGAGATGTACGGGAAGGGGTGTGCCGGGTCCACGGCCAGCGGCGTCAGGATGGGAAAGACTTTTTCCGCGAACATGGCGCTGAGCTGCTGCTTCGCGGCGTCGTCCAGTTCATCCCAGTGCATAACGTGGATGTGCTCGTACGCCAGGGCCGGACGGATCTGCTCCGCGAAGACCTGGGCATGGCGCTGCTGGAGCCGGTGGGCTTCCTCACCGATTTTTTCCAGGACTTCCACCGGGCTGAGGCCGGCGGGAGACGGCACGGCCAGTCCGGTGGCGATGCGACGCTTCAGTCCGGCTACCCGGACCATAAAGAACTCGTCCAGGTTGGACGCAAAAATCGACAGGAAGCTGACCCTCTCCAGCAGGTGGAGGGTGGGGTCTTCGGCCAGTTCCAGTACGCGGGAGTTGAACGCCAGCCAGCTCAGTTCACGGTCCAGGAACCGGTCCGGCCGGATATCGCCCTCCGGCTCAAGGTTGGGGGCGAACTCGGGGATGTCGATCCGGTCCTGCGTGGCGCGTGACGCCGGAACTTCGGACGAACCGAAACGGGCCCTGACCGGCGCTGCTGCGCCTTCGGACGTGACTGTTCCGGCGGGTTCCGGTTTCATGGGTTCTCCTCTTACCTGGCGCTGGATGCTGGCTTTCACGGCCGGCGCGGTTCTGGTTCAACCTTACAAGCATTCAGTGGCGCGGACCCCTAGATTTCTGGCTACGGAAACCGTGCGTCAGTCGATTGGACTAACTCGCGGAAACCGGCCCGTACATCACATCCATGTCCCAGCGGGTGAAGCCAAGGCGCTGGTAGAGCCGCACTGCCGGGGCGTTGTCGGCGTCGACGTACAGCATGACGGCGTGGAGGCCCAGGTTCTGGAGGTGGCGGATGCCGGCCACGGTCAGCGCTTTGCCCAGGCCCATGCCCTGCGCCTCGGGGGAGACGCCGACGACGTAGACCTCACCGATTGCCGGGTGGTCGCCGTGCCGGGGGTGGACCTTCGTCCAGTGGTAGCCGAGCAGCCGGCCGGACCCGTCCACGGCCAGAAGGAACCCCGCCGGATCAAACCAGTCCTCCGCCATCCGGGCGTCAAGGTCGGCCCGGGTCATCCCGCCCTGCTCAGGGTGGTGGGCGAACGCCTCACGGTTTGCCGCCAGCCAGGCGACCTCGTCCTGGCCCGGCACAAAGGCACGGAGTGAGACGCCGTCCGGCAGGCCGGCGTCGGGAAGTTCGGCGGAGGCAGTGGCCAGCCGCATTTTCCACAGTTCCCGGACGGGGCCGAAGCCGTACCGGGCGGCCAGGTCCGCCGCGGCCTCATGGTTGCCGTGGGACCAGGCCTTCAGGCCGTCCAGTCCGCGTGCTGTTTTCAGTGCACCCACCAGGCGGTCGGCAACGCCCTGGTTCCGGTACGTCGGGTGTACGGCGATCTCCAGCACCCCGCCGCCGTCGGGCTCTTCCACTACTACCGCGAACCCGGCGAGGTCCTGGCCGGTGGCGGGATCCGAATCCTCATCCGGAGCGTAGAGCGCAAGGCTCAGGAGGGAGTGCTCCGCCGAATCGCCGGCACGGAGCGTGACCACCGTCTGCTCGGAGAGCGAGGGATTCCCGTCGGATTCCTCTGCCGCGGACAGGAGTCCCCTGAAGTCTTTCAGCAGCTGGTCATCCACACCGCCCTTGACGACGAGGACGGGCCATTTTTCCGGATGTGCTGGGGTCATGAAGCTAGGCTATACGCCCGGGGCGCAGCTGTGCCGATTTGATACGTGCGTGGCCGGACCGTATAGTCGATATCCGATCAGGCGTCATCGCCGGATTCGAGGGGGATCCACCAGTGGGGTGGCCTCGATACGTTCGACCCGTATGTCCTCCACAACAAGCAACAGCCCCGGACCAATGGTCCGGGGCTGTTGCGTTGAAAGCCTGTTGCATCGGAAGCTCAGGCTTCCGTGAGCTCGTCTTCCTGCTGGCGCACCAGTGTGAGCCGGTAGCCGACGTTCCGCACGGTGCTGATCAGGTTTTCGTGGTCGGCGCCAAGCTTGGCGCGAAGGCGCCGGACGTGCACGTCCACGGTGCGCGTGCCGCCGTAGTAGTCATAGCCCCAGACCTCGGTCAGCAGCTGCTGGCGGGTGAACACGCGTCCCGGGTGCTGGGCCAGGTACTTGAGGAGTTCGAACTCCTTGAAGGTCAGGTTCAAGGGGGCGCCGTTGACGCGTGCCGTATAGCTCGCTTCGTCGATGACAACGCCGGCAGCCCGGATCTCGGTGGGGGCGTCGTCGGCATCCGGAACGGCCCGTGCCACGGACAGCCTGATGCGGGCCTCCACTTCGGCGGGCCCGGCGGAGTCCAGCACGATGTCGTCAACAGCCCAGGCCGAGGAAACCGCAGCCATGCCGCCCTCGGTCAGGATCAGGACGAGCGGTGCGCTCAGGCCGGTAGCCTTCAGGAGCTGGGTCAGGGAACGGGCACCCACCAGATCCTTGCGGGCATCGAGCAGCACGATGTCGCAGGGATCGGTTTCAAGCAGGGCAGTGGGTTCAGCGGCCAGGATATGCACGCGGTGGTTCAGCAGTTCAAGGGCAGGCAGGATGTCCACCGATGAGCCGGTGCTGTTCGTCAATAACAGGATGTGCGACATTATTCCTCCAAGGGCCGTCCGCGCATCTTTGGGCGACTGAACCGGGTTTTCACCGGCCGGTACTGTCTCACTGCTGCGGTCTGGGCCGTCGATGGAACTATCCGGCCGGCAACCGAAGCAGGAAGCGTAGCTGAGCTTTGAGTATACCCAACGGCCCCGCAACAGACACTGATCAGGGCCTTGGACGTGTCCGTTTTGCGACACATGCCGGTCACATAAGGCAGGATTGGACCACAGGGCAGTGTGCCCTGCCGGGGGCCGAACCGCCTTCCCGGTCTCCAGCCAGAATGGGAATGCCGCGAATTGGGTGCAGAGTTGAAGCCGCGCACGTCAGAGCCAGGTCCCGCATGAGTGCGGATCTGCAAGCCCCGGCCCGCTCTTTGGCGTCGTGGACCATCGGCGCGTTCGGCATGGCCGGCCTGGTGGCCATCATCGCCGGCGTGTATACCTCCCCGGAGGCACTGCTTGCTGTCGCTGTGGTGGTGGCGCTCGCAGTCGGCATCGGCTGGCCCCACTTCCTCCGCATCCCGGCGAAAAAGACCCTGGCCGCCGTTATCGCACTGCCCGGTGTCGGATCGGCGCTGGCCGCCGGATTCGTTCCTGCCCCGGGATTCCTGGACTGGACGCCGGCCTTTATGGCGCTGGGAATGATGGCCGTGTTTGTGGTCCAGCTCATCCGCGGCACCGGCCAGGCCCAGCGGCTTGAATCGACACTGGGTTGCTGCGCCGGCGTGCTGCTGTCATGCCTCGGCGCCGGCTGGATCGCAGGGGCCCGGTTCAACGGAGTCAGGGAAATGCTGCTGGTCGCGGCGATCAGCGCGGCCGTGGCGCTGCTGGCAGGACTCATCCGCTGGCCTGACAGTATTGTGGCGCCGCTGGGCATAGTTATGGCGGGGCTTGCCGGGCCGCTCGCGGGCCTGGTTTTTTCCGACATCGCCGTCCTGCCGGCAGCCATTTTCGGCGTAGTGGTTGGGGCGGTGCTGGTCAGCTTCCGCCGGCTCGTCACACTGCGGGGCGCTCCACTTAATCTTCTGGCGGCTCTTAGTATGGGTCTTGCACCGGTTTCGGCCGTGGGTTCGCTGGCGTACTTCATAGACAAACTACTCATCTACTAAGCGTTAGGATGGCATCATGTCCGTACTTGCATTTGAAATTTTCTTCCTTGTCCTGCTCGGTATCGCCAGCCTTTCCATGGCCTGGTTCGCAGGTTTTGTTGTCTACCGCCTCTTCAAAGGCCAGAAGTAGACCGTTTCCACCAGCTAGCCGTTTCCCGAGGTAATTGCTGTGCCGATTGAGATTCCCACAGACCTGACTCCCGAACTCGTTCCGCTTTCCTGGCTCATTGGTGAGTGGGAAGGCAGCGGCCGGCTCGGCAGCGGCGACGAGGACTCGGAACATTTCTTCCAGCATGTGTCCTTCACGCACAACGGTCTGCCGTACCTGCAGTACCGCGCGGAGAGCTGGCTAACGGCCGACGACGGCACGCGCCTGCGGCCGCTCACCGTTGAGACCGGTTTCTGGGCACTGGAGCGCAAACAGCTCGACGCCGACGGCGGCCCGGGCCTGATCCCCGCGGACATCGTCCCGGCCCTCAAGAGCGCCGACGAGGTGGAGGCCCTGCGCAACAACGACGGCGGGTTCGACATCTCCGTCTCCATCGCCCACCCCGGCGGAATTTCCGAGCTGTACTACGGCCAGATCAAGGGACCGCAGATCCAGCTCACCACGGACATGGTGATGCGCGGCAGCCACTCCAAGGATTACAGCGCCGCCACCAGGATCTTCGGCCTGGTGGACGGCAACCTGCTGTGGCGCTGGGACGTAGCTACCGGCGGTACGTCGCAGCCGGGCAAGGGCCTCGAGGCACATGCCTCGGCGTTCCTGAAAAAAGTTTCCTGACCCAGGCGGCGTCCTGGCCGTCAGTACACTTGGTTTCCTAGGCTTCACCCGCGAGTGAATCACAGGGAGCACCATGGCTGCACTGCAGAACACCGCTGATTACAGCGATCTGAAGGCACTGTTCTTTAACGGCACGCTGAAGAAATCCCCGCAGACTTCCAACACCGAGGGCCTGATCAACGTCAGCCGGCTCATCATGGAGAAGCAGGGCGTCAGCACCCGCATCATCCGGACTGTCGACCACGACATCGCGAGCGGCGTGTACCCGGACATGACTGAATACGGCTGGCCCACCGATGAGTGGCCCGAGCTCTATCCGGCGGTGCAGGAAGCGGACATCGTGGTGGTTGCCGGCCCCATCTGGCTGGGCGATAACTCCTCGCAGACCAAGAAACTCATTGAACGGCTCTATGCCCATTCGGGGCAGCTGAACAGCAAGGGCCAGTGGGCGTTCTACCCCAAGGTGGGCGGCTGCCTGATCACCGGCAACGAAGACGGCATCAAGCACTGCTCCATGAACGTTCTCTACAGCCTGCAGCACATCGGCTTCACCATCCCGCCGCAGGCCGACGCCGGCTGGATCGGTCCGGTGGGCCCCGGCCCAAGCTACCTGGACGAAGGGTCCGGCGGCCCCGAATCCGACTTCACCAACCGGAACACCACGTTCATGACCTGGAACCTGTTGCATTTCGCCAGGATGCTCAAGGACGCCGGCGGGATTCCCGCGTACGGCAACCTTCCTGAAGAATGGAAGGCCGGAACCCGCTTCGGCTTCGAAAACCCCGAGTACCGCTAAGGGCCTCCAGCGTTGCCCGCTGCCCCGGGACCGGAATACACACTGACCAAAGGACGTTGCCCCCAATATGACTACTCCCAGCCCCCTGTTGTCGCGCCCCGGCGCCGTCGAGGGCGGCGGCGCTGACGCCGGCGTCGCATCCCACTACGGTGAGCCGCTGCGCGAGCAG
>DATCVX010000287.1:0-3153 GCA_036566705.1 Arthrobacter sp.
GACCAGCAGCAGCGAAGGAATCGGGGCCCACTGCGCGTTCGAGTCGCGGTCGGACAGCACCACGTACTGCACGCCGCGGTTGATCGCGCCGGAGACCTGTTCGCAGATTTCGGTGAGCCGGGCACGCAGCGCGTTCTCGCCACCTTCGGGGCGGTACAGGCCGCGGACCTTCATGGCCACGCGGTCGCCGTCGGGCGTTTCGATGTTGGCAATCTTGGCGAGCTGGTCGTTGTTGATGACCGGGAACGGCAGCATGACCTGCGGCTGGCGGACCTGCTTGGTGTCCAGCAGGTTGCCGTTCGGGCCGATGGCGCACGTCAGCGACGTGACCAGCTCTTCGCGGATGGCGTCCAGCGGCGGGTTGGTGACCTGCGCGAAGGACTGTACAAAGTAGTCGAACAGCAGGCGGGGGCGCTTGGAGAGCACAGCTACCGGGGTGTCGGATCCCATGGCGCCCAGCGGCTCGGCGCCGGTGCGGGCCATCGGGCCGAGCAGGATCCTCAGCTCTTCGGTGGTGTAGCCGAAGGTCCGCTGGCGGATGTTGACCGACGCGGCCGTGTGGACCACGTGCTCGCGCTCGGGGAGGTCGTTGAGGTCGATCAGGTTGTCCTTGACCCACTCGGCCCAGGGGTTGGCCGCGGCCACCTCGGCTTTGACCTCTTCGTCGTCGATGATGCGGCCGGTGTCGGTGTCCACCAGGAACATCTTGCCCGGGGAGACGCGGCCCTTCTTGACAATCTTGGAAGCCTCGACGTCGATCACGCCAACTTCGGAGGCGAAGACGATCAGGCCGTCCTCGGTGATCCAGTAGCGTCCGGGGCGCAGGCCGTTGCGGTCCAGGGTGGCGCCGACGAGGTTGCCGTCGGTGAAGGACACGGCAGCGGGACCGTCCCACGGCTCCATCAGCAGGGAGTGGTACTCGTAGAACGCACGCCGTGCGGGATCCATGGTGGCGTGGTTTTCCCAGGCCTCGGGGATCATCATCATGATCGAGTGCGTGATGGGGCGGCCGGAGAGCCACAGCAGCTCGGCTACCTCGTCAAAGGACGCGGAGTCGGATGCGCCGGGAGTACAGATCGGGTACAGCTCTTCGGGCGAGTCCCCCAGCAGCGGGTTGGCCAGCTGGGACTGGCGGGCGCGCATCCAGTTCCGGTTGCCCTTGACGGTGTTGATCTCACCGTTGTGGGCGATGGTGCGGAACGGCTGGGCCAGCGGCCAGGACGGGAACGTGTTGGTGGAGAAGCGCGAGTGCACGATCGCCAGCTTGGTCTTGAAGCGCTTGTCCGAGAGGTCCGGGTAGAACGGCTCGAGCTGGGCGGTGGTGAGCATGCCCTTGTAGACGATGGTCCGGGAGGACAGCGACGGGAAGTACACACCGTACTTGTTCTGGGCGCGCTTGCGGATCCGCCATGCTCGGGAGTCCAGCTCGTTGCGGTCCAGTTCTTCGCCGGTAGCCGAGGCAAGGAAGGGCTGGGAGAAGTACGGCATGCAGGCACGCGCCATGGCACCCACCAGGTCAGCGACGATGGGGACCTCACGCCAGCCCAGGACGGTCAGGCCCTCATCGGCGGCGAGGCCTTCGATACCGGCCTTGGCGGCATTGGCTTCGCGCTGCTCGGCAGGCAGGAAGGCGGTACCGGCCACGTACTGGCCGGGAGCCGGAAGTTCGAATTCAGTGACGGCACGGAAGAACTCGTCGGGGATCTGCATGAGCAGGCCTGCGCCGTCGCCGGTGCCCTCGTCGGCGCCCACGGCACCGCGGTGCTCGAGGTTACGCAGGGCGGTCAGGGCGGCGTCGACGATGTCGTAGCCGGGCTCGCCGCGGAGCGTTGCGATGATCGCAAGGCCGCAGGCGTCCTTCTCCTGCTCCGGGTTGTACAGGCCACGGGCCTCCGGCAGGGACGCAAAGCGCTTGAACGGCGACATGGCAGCCTCAGGCTGGTCCGGTTCGGACCAGCTGGGAGTGTGAAGAGTTTGGCTCATGGGAGACGTCCTTCCTCCTGATCGTGCGTATGGAAGGGACACCGTTGGCCCCACTCAGAGCGCCTCTGTGATGGGCACAACAAAGTGTTACTTACTGGAAATTGTAGGTCAGCACGGCCTGCTGAACTAACAGTTACGCAGGCCCCCGACCCGGGCTTGACCGGCCAGCAGCTCTATGCTGGTCCGGGGCAGTCCCGATGCCACGACGCTGTGGTGTTTGGGCGCTGCGAGCGGTGGCTCTGCGACCCTGCTTGACGGCTGGCTACTTGGTACTGCCAGCCTCCGGCGCGGTCCCCGCGGCTTTGCCGCCGGAGCTTTCGGCTGCCGGCGATTCCGTGAGGGTCTGTCCGCCAGCCGAAGTTTCCGGCTCCTCTTCCGTTGGGGTGGAAGGGCGCCTGGAACCGCTTTGGTTATCAGGGAGATTATCACGCGATTCACTATCTGAGACAACAGAGTCCGTATCACGGACCGGTTCGGCCACGTCTTCGGGCCCCTCGACGGCGGGTTCCCGGCCGTCCAGATAGACGCTGTCCGGCTCCGGCTTGCCCTTCATCCCCAGGAGGATAAAGACAACCAGCGCCACCACGAACACCAGGATGCTGGTCCAGACGTTCAGCCGTGCGGTGATGCCGAAGAGGTTGATCTGCTCCGCGTCATCAATGCGCATGGCTTCGATCCAGACCCGGCCCAGGGTGTAGTACATGGCGTACGCCCAGAAGAGCCGGCCGCGGCGGAAGTGGAATCTGCGGTCCAGGGCCAGGAGGATCAGCACGCCGGCGATGTTCCACAGCGACTCGTACAGGAACGTCGGGTGGAACAGCGTGTCCGCCGGCAACCCGGCAGGGAAGTTGGCGTTGTCCGCGTCCACCTGCAGGCCCCACGGAAGGGTGGTGGGCCCACCGAACAGTTCCTGGTTGAAAAAGTTTCCCCAGCGGCCCACTGCCTGTGCCAGCAGCAGCCCGGGAGCGGCGGCGTCCAGGAACGCGGTCAGCTTCACGCCCGACCGGCGGCAGCCGATCCAGGCGCCGACGACGCCCAGCACCACGGCACCCCAGATGCCCAGGCCGCCCCGCTGGATCTGCGGGATCAGCCACAGGTCCCCGGTGCCGTCAAAGCCGGGCCCGAAGTACGCATCCGGAGAGGACACCACGTGGTACAGGCGCCCGCCGA
>DATCVX010000288.1:0-3820 GCA_036566705.1 Arthrobacter sp.
CGGCCTGAACCAGCCCTGCTGAACCAACACTTCTGGCCACCCGAGCTAACACCGAACGGATACTGTCGTGACTCCTACCCCTGCCTTCCCGCGGGTCCACATCGCCACCGACCACGCAGGCATGGAACTCAGCGCCCACCTCGTCAGCCACCTCTCGGCCAAGGGCTACGACGTGGTGGACCACGGTCCCAAGGAGTATGACGCGCTGGACGACTACCCGTCCTTCTGCATCAACGCCGCTCTCGCCGTGGTGGCTGACCAGCAGGCGGGCGTCCACGCCCTGGGAATCGTCCTGGGCGGGTCCGGCAACGGCGAGCAGATCGCCGCCAACAAGGTCAAAGGGATCCGGGCCGCCCTCGCCTGGAACCACTCCACCGCCACCCTGGCGCGCGAGCACAACGACGCGAACGTCGTGGCCGTCGGCGGCCGCCAGCACACTGTCGAGGAAGCCACCGCGCTGATCGAGGCGTTCCTGGCGGAACCCTTCAGCAATGACGAACGGCACGTGCGCAGGATCGGCAAGATCGCCGCCTACGAAACCACCGGCGAGGTCATCGAGTAGTGCCCGAAGGCCACTCGGTACGCCGGCTGGCGCGCCAGTTCCACGACGTCTTTGGCGGTGAGACACTGGCCGTGAGCAGCCCGCAGGGGCGGTTCGCAGCCGGCGCAGCCCTGCTGGACGGCCACACGATGATCGAATCGCAGGCCCACGGCAAACACCTTTTCCTGCACTTTGACCACGCGCTGGTCCTCCATGTCCACCTCGGACTCTATGGCGCCTGGGATTTCGGCGGCGACGCCGCGTTCCGGGGTGCGTCGAGCATCGGCGCCCCCCGGAAGGTGGGGGAGCGGGAAACGTTCGACGACGGCGCCGCCCCGGCGTATGCCGGCCCGCCCGCGCCGGTCGGCGCTGTCCGGGTCAGGCTCGTGGGCCGGCACGGCTGGGCGGACCTGCGCGGCGCCACCACCTGTGCTGCCATCACCGGGGCTGAAGCATCTGCCGTCCTGGCCAGGCTGGGACCGGATCCGCTGCGCAACCTGCCGCCGGACCGGGAACGCTTTGTGACCGGCATCCGGTCACGCAAGACGCCCATCGCGGCGCTGCTGATGGACCAGAAGGTGATTGCCGGCGTCGGAAACGTCTACCGCGCCGAAGTCCTCTTCCGGCAGCGGATCGCTCCGCTCCTGCCGGGTAGTTCCCTGCCCCGGGACGCGGTGGAACTGCTGTGGGATGACACCGCGGCCGTGATGGGCGACGGCGTCCGCGACGGCAGGATCATCACCACGCCGGAGTCGTACTGGGGAGAAGGCGCCGCCCTGGCGGCCGGCGACGAAGCGCACTACGTCTACAAGCGCCAGGGACTGCCGTGCAGGGTTTGCGCCGTTCCCGTCGCGTTGGCGGAGCTGGGCGGCCGGAAGCTGTATTGGTGCCCCGGCTGCCAGCAGGACTAGGAACTGCAGGCCATACGTGTGGCTACTCTGCGGGCCGGGGCTGTGATGCGGTGTTGCCCGCGAATGCCGGTTCAACGGACGCCACGGCGTAGCCCTTGGTCGCCGACCGCTGCAGTGGGCGACGCAGGCGAACCTGGTACGGCCCATTCCTGAACGTCGCGCGGGGATCCAACTGGACCAGGAGAAGTGGTTCGTCGCGGACGGCGTCCAACCGCACAACCGTGCCGTCCCGACGCCCGCCCACGGACAGCACCGTCGCGGGCTCCACGGCAGTGTCCTTGAGGAGTTCGCGATATTCCGGCCCGGCCGCCAGGAAGAGGATTCCGTGTGCAACGCCAATGACCCGTAGCGGGATCACGGCATCGGGCAGGGGTTCCGCTGTGAGCGGGGCCTGCGCCGGGGATTCCCGTCCGGATGCATCCCTTGCCCTCTTCCCGGGCCGGCCGCATTCCTGGCACCGGGTCCGCCCCCCGACATCCGCCAAAAGGGTCACGAGCAGTCCTCTGGGCGAGTGGTCCCATTTGTCGGCCACCACCCGGCACCACGCCGTATGGTAGTCAGTCCCGTACTTCATCACGTAGACCTGGTCATCGCCGATGACGGGCGCCCCGTCACGCCGGGCAGCCGGCTCGACAGGCTTGAGCCCGCCGAGGTCGCTGGCGTCTGCGTGGTCCGGCTCGGTGATGTTGAGATACTTGCGGATCAACGGATTGAGTTGGCGTCTAGGTTTTGGCACGGAAATTTCGGGGCCTTTCTGCGCAGTTCAGTGCTTTGGTGCTTCCCCCTGCATACCCCCGATACAGCTTGATGGCTTTTCCTGCCGGTAACCAGTGGTGACCACAGGCCGGAAGGGCACCAACAAGAAAAGGGCCCCTCATCGAGGGGCCCTTCGTCTGTGGTCCTTGGACTGGACCGGTCGTGGAGGGGACGACGGGAATCGAACCCGCGTAATCAGTTTGGAAGACTGAGGCTTTACCATTAAGCTACGTCCCCGGGAGAACAGCACTGCTAGCATCTACAATGATAGCGGCCGGTCTTTCGGGCTGGCTGATCAAGCCGGATACAACTAAACCTAATTCATGCCCCACGTGTCAAATGTGCAATCACGGCCGGTATGAACGTAGACTTGCCTGTGCACTTACGGGGTGTAGCTCAGCTTGGCTAGAGCACCTGCTTTGGGAGCAGGAAGTCGCAGGTTCAAATCCTGTCACCCCGACTCTGCGGCCCGGACCGGACGGCCTGGACAGAACACAAGAATTTGCAGAAACCCATCCCACAAACCCAGGAGTACTTAGACCGTGAAGAGCGCTGTCGAGAACCTCACCCCCACGCGGGTCAAGCTCAATGTTGAGGTCCCCTTTGAGGAATTGAAGCCCAGCATCGACGAGGCATACAAGACTGTTGCTTCGCAGATCCAGGTCCCTGGCTTCCGTAAGGGCAAGGTCCCGTCCAAGCTGATCGACCAGCGCGTTGGCCGCGGCTACGTCCTGGAGACCGCCATCAACGAAGGCCTCAACGGCTGGTACCAGGCCGCTGTGCAGGAATCGGGCATCCGCCCCCTGAGCCGCCCCGAGGTTGAGATCACCGAAGTTCCGGACCCCACCTCCACCGACGGGGAACTGAAGTTCCACGCCGAGGTTGACGTCCGCCCCGAGATCGAACTGCCTGACTACGCCGGCATCAAGGTCGAGGTTGCCGCTGCTGAATCCTCCGATGAAGACGTCGACAAGGCCCTGGACGAACTCCGTGGCCGCTTCGGCACGCTGAAGTCCGTGGACCGCCCGGCTGCCGACGGCGACTTCCTGACCATCGACATCACCGCAACCGTTGACGGCGCTGAAGTGGACTCCGCTGCCGGCCTGTCCTACCAGGTTGGCGCCGGAACCATGCTTGAGGGCCTGGACGAGGCAGTCACCGGCCTGAGCGCCGATGAGGACGCCATCTTCGACACCACACTGGTGGGCGGCGACCACGCCGGCGAAGCATCCCAGGTCAAGGTTGTCGTCAAGGCCGTCAAGGAGCGCGAGCTCCCCGAAGCCAACGACGACTTCGCCCAGCTGGCGTCGGAGTTTGACACCCTGGCTGAGCTCCGCGAAGACCTGGCCAAGCAGGCTGCCGACTCCAAGGTCGTCGAGCAGGGCGTAGAGGCCCGCGACAAGGTCCTGGACAAGCTCGTTGAGCTCGTTGAGGTTCCGGTTCCGGACTCCGTGGTTGAAGAGCAGCTCGAAGCGCACTTCAAGGAGGGCAGCGGCCACGGTGAAGGCGAACACGACACCGAGGAGCACCGCGCCGAGGTCAAGGCCAACACGGCCCGCGCCTTCCAGAACGAGATCATCCTTGACGCCATCGCCGAAAAGGAAGAAGTCAA
>DATCVX010000289.1:0-12670 GCA_036566705.1 Arthrobacter sp.
GTGCGGCCGGCTGGCGAGGGACTAGACCAGCGTGACGCCGGTAGCCTGGGGACCCTTGGCGCCCTGACCGATTTCGAACTGAACGCGCTGGTTCTCGTCGAGGGTCTTGAAGCCACCGGTCTGGATCTCGGAGTAGTGAACGAAGACATCGCCATCGGAGTCATCCGGGGTGATGAAGCCGAAGCCCTTTTCAGCGTTGAACCACTTGACGGTTCCCTGTGCCATTTATTTCTCCTCATAATGGAACTTTTAAGTCCAGCACACCTCGTGCCGGCCTTGGTCACTCCGCGAGAAGAATCCTGGACTGCCAGTTCCTGGGAACCGGCCCTGCAGGAGCTTCGCGCTCGCAACATGTCTTGCGAGCATGAATAACACCTACACAAAGACTCATATAAGAATTTCATGCCACTACCCTCAGGTCAACGGTCCAGACAGCCAATCCGATAAATTTTGGGTAAAAGAAGCGTTAACGCCCTTGTCAGCGCCGCGCCACGGCAAAATCCCGGTGCGGCGGCCTAAAAAAGCCGGGATTCGCTGTCGTCCACACCGCGCATGGCGTCGTAGTCCAGGGTGACGCAGTCAATGCCGCGGTCGTTGGCCAGGACCTTGGCCTGCGGCTTGATCTGCTGCGCCGCGAAGATCCCCCGGACCGGGGCCAGCAGGGGGTCCCGGTTCAGTAGTTCGAGGTACCGCGTGAGCTGTTCCACGCCATCGATGTCGCCGCGGCGCTTCAGCTCGATGGCCACCGTGGCCCCGCTGGCGTCGCGGGCCAGGATGTCCACCGGGCCGATGGCAGTGAAATACTCACGCCGGATCAGCGAGAAGCCGGACCCCAGCGTTTCGATCTGGTCCGCGAGCAGGCGCTGGAGATCCGCCTCGACGCCGTCCTTGATCAGGCCAGGGTCCACGCCAAGGTCGTGGGAGGACTCGTGGAGGTGCTCGTGGATGTTGATGATGAGCCGGTCATCGGTCTTGGCGGACTGGACAGTCCACTGTTCGGTAACCCCGAGTTCGAGGTCGACATCGTCCGGGGAGGACACCCGGAGGGTGGCCGGCGGGCTCATCCAGTTCAGCGGCTTGTAGGAGCCGCCGTCGGAATGGACCAGCACCGACCCGTCAGCCTTGACCAGCAGGAGCCGGGTGGCAAGGGGGAGATGGGCTTTGAGCCGGCCAACATAATCAACGGAGCATCGGGCTATCACAAGTCGCACGCCGTACACACTACCGGGGCTGGGGCAGAATGGAGGCATGCCGCGTTCCAACCGCCCCCGCCGTCCTGCTTCCGGAAAACCGGGCACAGCTGGAGGCAGGAAGGGAAACGGTGACGTCCCTGAGCTCGATCTGGAGCGGGCCCGGGCGGGCATTGCCCGCCGCGAAACCGCGCCCGACGGCGAATGGATGGTCCGGACTATGACGGCCAAAAACGCGGAAAAGACGTACATCTGCCCCGGCTGCTCCACGGCCGTCCTGCCAGGCATTGCGCACCTCGTGGTGTGGAAGGACGACCACCTGTTCGGGGCGGCCGTCGGCCTCGCCGAACGCCGGCACTGGCACACGAACTGCTGGATGTCGCGCAGTTACCGCTACCGCTGAGGCGCCTTGCGGCGGCAGGCTGGCAGCGGACAATTCCCGGCCGCGCAAAGTCGCTAAGCTGGCAGGCATGACTTTTGATCCGGCGTCGTACGAATTCACCCAGCCTGATGGACCCGCAGCGATCCGTGCCTCCACCGTCCTGCCCGCGAAGCGGGAGAACGTGGAACTGCGCACGGAGGACGGCCATACCCTGGTTGGCGAGCTGGCGCTCCCGGAATCCGGAGAGATCACCGCGACCCTGATCACCCTGCACCCGCTGCCCACGCACGGCGGATTCATGGATTCGCACGTGTACCGGAAGGCGTCCTACCGGCTTCCGGCGCTGGCGGGCGTGGCCGTGCTGCGGTTCAATACCCGCGGAACCTCCTCCCCCCGGGGGACCAGCGACGGGGCCTTCGAGGAGGGAATCGGCGAGCGGTTCGATGTGGAGGCCGCAGTCCGCTTCGCCGTCGAACGCGGGCTGCCCAACCGCTGGCTGGTGGGATGGTCCTTTGGCACCGAGCTCGCGCTGATGTACGGCGCCGTGGAGCCGGTGGTCTCGAACGTGGCAGGCGCGGTGCTGCTGTCCCCGCCGCTGCACCGGGCCACGGACGCCCACCTAAGCGTATGGGCGGAGAGCGGCAAACCGCTGACGGTGCTGGTTCCCGAACACGACGACTACCTGCGGCCGCAGGCCGCAGCGGACCGGTTCCGGATTGTCCCGCAGGCACGCGTTGTAGGGGTCGACGGCGCCAAGCACCTTTGGGTGGGCGAGAAGTACGCCGCCCGGGTGCTCAACGAAATCGTGGATGAGGTCACGGAGGCAGGTTCGGGTCCGGAGGGCCTGCCCCAGGAATGGGACGGCCCCCTGGCCACTGCCGCCGCCTGAGGCTGCTGCTGCCTAGTGCTTGTCCTGGCGGACGATGTAGATCTCCTTGAGCAGCAGCAGGATGGCGGCGGCCGTGGGAATGGCAATCAGCGCGCCCAGGATGCCGAGCAGGCTGCCGCCGGCAATCACGGAAATAACAGCCACCGCCCCGGGCACGGCCACTGCCTTCTGCATGATGCGTGGGGAGATGAAGTACGCCTCGAACTGCAGGTAGGCGAAGTAGCAGATCGCGTAGATGGCGGCCGTCTGCCAGCCCTCCGTCAGCGACACGAGGAGCACCACCACGGCCGCGATCATCCCGCCCACCAGCGGGATAAAGGCGAGCAGGGCAACAACGAAGGCGAGCAGGACGGCGAACGGGATGCCAAGGATGGACATCACCACAAACGCGAACGTCGCATTCAGCAGCGCCACGCAGGCCTGGCCGATCACGTAGTTGCCCACCGACCGGGTGATTTCCTCGGAGAGGGCCTCCACCCGGGGACGGCGCGAGCGGGGTGCCAGCCGGTAGCCCCATTTCTTCATCGCCGGCAGGGCCGCGAGGAAGTAAAGGCTAAGTACCAGGACGATCAACGTGCCGAACAGACCGTTGGCCACGGTGGAGCCGAAACCCACCACTCCGCCGAAGATGCCGCCCATGGCCTCAGGGTTGTTGACGAACTTATTCAGTTCATCCTCAATGCGGTCGCGGACGCCGAACTGGTCATCGACGCTGCGGAAGAAGTCCGAGTCGATAAAGTCCCGTACCCATACGGGTGCCTGCTCGACGATCTGCGTAACCTGCTCAACGATCGTGGGGATCAGGGTGGCGAAGAATCCCACCACCGCGGTGACCAGCACTGTCACCGAAACGAGGATGCCCGCCGGGCGGGGAATCTTCCGTCCCTCCAGCCAGCCCACCACGGGGTCCAGGCCAAGGGCGATAAAAAGCGCCGCAACGATCCAGAGCAGAAGCTGCGTGGTGTTGGATCCGATCCAGTAGACCAGCAGGGCCAGCCCTACGCCGACGGTGCCCATAAACCCCAGGTAGAGGGGGTGCTGCGGCGAGATCCGCGGCCCCGGCTGGCCAAACTGAGGCAGTGTGGAATCGGCGTCGGTGGGCTCGTCCTGCTGGGAATACTCCGGCGGCATTTCAAAACGGAGCCTGGGCTGGGCGCCGGGCAGGGGCTGGCGGAGCCGCCGTATCACGGACCCCAGGGCAGCCGCGGCCCGCGAACGCCGGACCGGAACGGGCTCCACCGCTCCGCTCTGATGGGCGGGAATGGCCGGTGGGGTTTCATGTCCCGCGGGGGATTCGTCCGTCTTGTCAGTCACTGCTTTTGGGGCCTGTTCCGTGCGTGGCGCCGCGGCTGCGGGCCGGTGTGATGATCATCGCAAACACTATCAGCAGCCTTGTCAACAGCCGGGAGGGCTGCCCGTGCCGGGGAGCCGGAGGCGCCGGCGGAAGGCCCCCGACTGAGCTATTGGTAACAAAACGGTTACTATTGAAAGTAAACCCCCGCTGATGATAGGTGATTCTTTGCGTTTCAAGACTGCAGTCGCACTCGTGCTGCTCGGCCTCCTGACCCTTCTGGCCGGTATTGGCCAGAAGACCATCTGGGCTCCCTCGGAGACCTTTACGGCTTCGGTACCCACAGATGCCGCCGAGGCGCCGCTGACCGTCATTGACCAGAACCTCCGCACGCTCCACGGCGGCACGGTAAAGATCAACGTCAAGGGTGACGGCAACTTCATCCTTGCGGCCGGCCGCCCGGACGACGTTGACGCGTGGGTGGCCCAGACCGCCCACAACACCGTCACGGGGGTCTCCGAAGATAACAAGTCCCTCCAGGTGGAACACGCAGACGGTGAAGCGACGGCCCCCAACCCTGCGGGATCCGACCTTTGGGTGTCCAGCGAAAATGCCAGCGGCGAACTGGACTACTCCTGGACCCCGCCAGCGGACGGTGAATGGTCGCTGCTGCTGGCCTCCGACGGCACAAAGGCCGCCCCGGGTGAGGTGTCCATGACGTTCCCGAATGACACGTCCACGCCCTGGGCCATCCCGCTGATGGTTATCGGCGGCCTGCTGATCCTTGCCGGCATTGCGCTTGCCATCCTTTCGGCCCGCACCCGGAACGGCGACGGCACCGGACAGGGCGGTCTTTTCGCCAAGCGCGCCCGGGCCCGTGCCGAAGCCCGTTCCTCGGCCCGCCTGGGCATGGTGAGCGCGGGCATGGTCACCGCCGCCGTCACGGCCGCCGTAGTGGCCGGAACCGGAGTGGCTGCCAACGCGACCACAACTCCTGCCCCCTCCGCTGAGCCCACGGCGTCCGCCTCCGAAGGGGCCGCTCCGTCATCTCCCGTCCTCCTGGACGCACAGTTCCGCCGCATCCTGGAGCAGGTCTCCAGCGCCGCCGATGCCGGCGATGCGGCCAAGGATGCCGGAAAGCTCGCAGAGCGCGTGGCCGGAACCGAACTGGAAGTGCGGACCCAGAACTACAAGATCCGCTCCCAGGTAGGCGCCTACGAGGCGCGGATGCCGGTGCGTTCCACCAAGCTGCTGACCACCGTTGTGACCAGCAAGCGGGACTGGCCCCGCCAGGTGCTGGCCGTCACCCAGGGCGACGGAAACGTTGTGCCCCAGCTGCTGACCCTGGTGCAGCCATCGCCGCGCGAGAACTACAAGCTCGTGGAAACCACTCCGCTGCAGCCGGGCACCACCTTCCCGTCCATCGGACGCGGCGGGACCGAAACCCTGGCCGCCAATGACAAGACGGGCCTGCTGTACAGCGGCGAGGAGGCCCTCGCGGGCCTGGCCGACCGCCTCACCTCCGCCGACTCGAGCTTCAAGGACAAGCTGGTGGAGGGCGAGTCCTCGCCGTACATTGCCGACACGCTCTCCTACCAGGCTGAGGTGGTCAAGTCCGGCGAGAACGGCAACTTCTCCTTCACCCACAAGGTGGTTCCGGAAAGCACCGTTGTGTTCCGCACGGCCGATGGCGGGGCGCTGGTCCTGGGCCGCCTGAACTTCGGGTTCGACGGTACGCCCAAGGCGTCCGGCGACAAGCTCACCATCGGGGACGATGCTGCGGCGCTCGCCGGCGGCAAGGAAACCACCACCGGCATGGTGCTGAACTTTGCGGAGTCGATGGCCGTCTACGTTCCGCCAGCCGGCTCAACGGACCCCATCAGGCTCGTCGCCGCCACCCGCGGACTGGTCGGAGCAAGCTTCAAGTAAGCAGGCGGCAGGGCTACCGGCCCGCCTGTGCATTACCCCCGGCAGCGGCCGGAGTGGCTAGAGTGGAAAGCATGAGTTCGCCAGCTTCCCGCCCAGTCCCTCCAGCCGCTGCCAGCCTGCTTAACCTGCGAGGCGCCGTCGACCTGTCAGCCCTGAAACAGCGCCAGGCGCCGCCTGCCGTTCCCGGAAGCGGGCCCGGAACTGCGCCCGGCAACCCCCCGGCCGGCCCCCCGGTCCCCGGGGAAGGGGCTCCCGCCGGAACCGCCGACGCCGGCCACGCCCCGTTGCGGGTCAACGTCACGGAAGGCAACTTCCAGGAGCTGGTGGAGCTCTCTGCCCAGGTCCCGGTGGTTTTCGCATTGTGGGCCGCCTATTCGCCGGAATCCGCCGGAATGCTGGACACGCTCGAACGCGCGGTCAACAGCTACGGCGGCCGGCTTGTGCTGGGAGCGGCGGACATCGACGCCTTCCCGCAGCTCGCGCAGGCCTTCCAGGTGCAGGCCGTCCCCACCGCCGTTGCGGTGGTCAAGGGCCAGCCGGTCCCGCTCTTCCAGGGCGGCGCGGACGAGGCGCAAGTGCGGGCGCTGCTCGACGAACTGCTGAAAGTCGCCGCAGCCAACGGCGTCACCGGAAGCCTCGGCGGCGGGGCGACCCCTGATGCCGAACCGGTGCCGCTGCCGCCGCTGCACCAGGCAGCCTTCGACGCCATAGAGGAAGGCGATTACCAGGCCGCGGCCGCCGCCTACCGCCAGGCATTGCTGGAGATGCCCGCCGATGCCGAAGCCAAGGCGGGCCTTGCCCAGGTGGAGCTGATGGCCCGGCTGCAGCCGCTGTCTGCCCAGGAGACCGAGGCCCTGCGCACGCTGGCTGCCGAGGAGCCGGACAACCTTGACGCGCAGCTTGGCGTTGCGGACGTGGATGTTGCCGGCGGCCATGTCGAAGACGGCCTTAACCGCGTGGTCAGCTTTATCGGCAGGAACTTCGGCCCGGAGCGGGAAACAGCCCGTGTCCGCCTGCTGGAACTTTTCGACGTAGTGGGCACCACCGACGCGCGCGTCGCCAAGGCCCGGCAGAACCTGGCCCGGGTGCTGTTTTAGTGCCGGCTCTGTTCCGGCCGCTGAGGCTGCGATCATTGGAGCTGACGCACCGCGGCTGGGTATCACCCATGTGCCAGTACAGCTGCGGGCCCGACGGCGCCCCGGGCGTGCCGAACGACTGGCACCTGATGCATCTGGGTTCCTTCGCCGCGGGCGGCGCCGCACTCATTCTCTCGGAAGCGGCGGCCGTCAACGCCGACGGTCGCATCAGCCCGCGGGATGCCGGGATGTACAACGACGAACAGGCCGAGGCGTGGGAACGGATCACGTCCTTTGTGCACCGGCATGGTGCCGCGGCGCCGAAGATCGGCGCGCAGCTGGCCCACGCCGGGCGGAAGGCGTCCACGTACTGGCCGTTTTCGGGCCGGCACGGCAGCGTGCCGGAGTCCGACGGCGGCTGGGCAACGGTGGGCCCGTCGCCGTCGGCCTTCGACGGCTTCGCCGAGCCCGCCGCGATGACCGGCGAACAGATCCAGGACGTGATCAGCGACTTCGCCGCAGCGGCCGTGCGCGCTGTCGAGGCCGGCTTTGACACGCTCGAGCTGCACGGCGCCCACGGTTACCTGCTTCACCAGTTCCAAAGCCCGCTGACCAACACACGGACCGACTCCTGGGGCGGGGACGAGGCGGGACGGAACCGCCTGATGCTCGCCGTAATTGACGCCGTCCGTGACGTGATGCCCGAGTCCATGCCGTTGCTGCTCAGGATCTCCGCCACTGACTGGGCGGAGGGCGGGATCGACATCGAGGCTTCCGTCCGCCTGGCCGCCCAGGCCCACGAACACGGTGTGGACCTCATTGACGTCTCCAGCGGGGGAGCAGTGGCGCACCAGCAGATCCAGCCCGGCCCCGGCTACCAGACCGGATTCTCGGCACGGATCCGGCGCGAAGCACATGTACCCACCGGAACGGTAGGCCTCCTGACCTCTCCCGGGCAGGCAGAACATGCAGTTGCCACGGGCCAGGCCGACGGCGTGTTCATCGCCCGCGCGGCGCTGCGCGACCCGCACTGGTGGTTGCGTGCAGCATTCGAACTGGGCCACGACCTGCCTTGGGCACCACAGTACGAACGTGCCGTGCCGCGGCATTCGTTCTAGGCGTCCCTACTCCTTTGTCCCTACTCCTGCGGGAGGACCCTTCCCGCAGGGCCGTGGGTCTACTCTGGCCTTATGACTGCTCCGCATCCTGATCCGGTGGCGCACGCCGGCCCGGTTCCTGCTCTGTCCATCCGCGGGCTCGCCAAGCGTTTCGGCGGAAAAATCGCCGTGGACGGCATCAGCCTCGACGTCCCGGCAGGCTCATTCTTTGGCATAGTCGGCCCCAACGGCGCCGGCAAGACCACCACCCTGTCGATGGCCACCGGCCTGTTGCGGCCCGACTTCGGCACGGCCGTGGTCCACGGCGTGGACGTCTGGGCCCGGCCGCTGGAGGCCAAGAAACTGATGGGCATCCTTCCCGACGGTGTCCGCCTCTTTGACAGGCTCACAGGCGAGCAGCTGGTCACCTACGCCGGGCTGCTGCGGGGCATGGACAAGGATGTTGTGGCCGCCCGGGTGGGTGAGTTGCTGTCGGCCCTGGACCTCAGCCAGGACGCCGGAACCCTCGTGGTGGACTATTCGGCAGGCATGACCAAGAAGATCGCCCTCGCCTCCGCCCTGATCCATGCGCCGCGGCTGCTCGTGCTGGACGAGCCCTTCGAATCAGTGGATCCCGTCTCGGCGTCGAACATCCGGTCCATCCTGGACAGCTATGTAGCCTCCGGTGGCACGGTCATCGTCTCCAGCCACGTCATGGACCTGGTCCAGCGCATGTGCGACCACGTCGCCGTCGTTGCCGCAGGCCGGCTGCTTGCTGCCGGCACCGTTGACGAGGTCCGCGCCGGGGCGTCCCTTGAGGAGAGGTTCGTCCAGCTGGTGGGCGGACGCAACCATACGGAAGGCCTGGAATGGTTGCGCACCTTCTAAGGCTCAAGCTGACCCTGCTCCGTAACGGACTCCGGCGCAGTCCCTGGCAGCTGGTGGGCATGGCCTTCGGCGGGCTGTACGCGCTCGGCGTCGTGGGGGCCCTTGTCTTGGCCCTGGTCCTGCTGCGCCGCGCCGACCCTGAACTGGCCCAGACGGCAGTTGTGCTCGGCGGTTCGGCGGCACTCCTGGGCTGGGGCATCGTCCCCTTGGCGGCATCCGCTGTGGACATGACGCTGGACCCGGCACGTTTCACCACTTCGGCAATTCCCATGCGGCAGCTCCTGGCCGGGCTGGCCCTTGGCGGGCTGATTGGCATTCCCGGCATCGCCACGGCGCTCGTGGCACTTGCCACGGTGTGGACCTGGGCCCGCGGTCCACTTCCGGCCGTTGCCGCCCTGGTGGGTGCCGCCATCGGCGTCCTCAGCTGCATCGTGCTCTCCCGTGTGGTGACCACGGCAACCGCCAGCCTTGCGGCGTCGCGCCGGTTCAAAGACGCCAGCGCAATAGTTTTTATGGTTCCGCTGGTCCTGATGGGTCCGATCGTCGCGGGTGTGGGCAGGGGTGTTTCCGCGTCCACGGGCTTCCTGCCGGAGTTGGCCGGCACACTGTCCTGGACACCCCTGGGGGCAGTGTGGTCCCTCGGCGGCGATGTCGCCGCCGGACGGCCGGCAGAAGCGGCGCTTAAACTCCTCATCGCCCTGGCCACCCTTGCCGGCCTCGCGTGGTGCTGGAAGCTGCTCCTGGAGCGGGCCCTGGTTAATCCGCCCTACGCCGGAAGCGGGAGCCGCAAAGGCGGAAAGCTGGGGCTGTTTGGCCTGCTGCCCGCCACACCCGCCGGTGCCGTGACGGCGAGGGCACTGATTTACTGGCTGCGCGATCCCCGGTATGCAGGTTCCCTGGTGGTGGTCCCGCTGCTGCCCATCCTGCTCGTGTTCCAGGGCAGCCAAACCGGAGACTACGGGACACTGGCCTTCGCGGCGCCGCTGGCGGCGTTCCTGCTGGCCTGGTCAATCTCGGCGGATGTCTCCTACGACAACACGGCTTTTGCCCTGCACCTGGCAACCGGGGTGAGGGGGATCGACGACCGCCTTGGACGGGCGCTCGCCTGCCTCGCCTTCGCCCTGCCGGTGGTGTTGATCTTCGCTGTGGGCCAGTGCTTCTTCACTGGCAGCTGGGACGCCCTGCCCGGCCAGCTGGGCCTCAGCCTGGGAATCCTGTTCACCGGCCTGGGCCTGTCGTCCGTGGTGTCGGCGCGCTACACCGTGGCCGTACCGTTGCCGGGCGACAGCCCGTTCAAGAAACCCCCGGGCAACGTTGGCCAGACCCTCGCGGTGCAGTTCGCCGGCATGGGGATCCTGAGCCTGCTGGTCCTGCCCGAGGTGGGACTGTTCATCGCGCAGCTGGTCACCGGAAATGCTGTCTTCGGGTGGACCAACCTGGCAGTGGGCCTGATACTGGGACTCTCGCTGTTTGGCGCCGGAGTCAGGCTGGGCGGCAAATGGCTGGACGCCCGCGGGCCGGAACTGCTGGCCCAGCTGACTGTTAACCGCTAGATCCGCAGTACGTCAGAAAGGTGGCCGGTAGTGGAAGTTGTCATCCTCCCAGGCAGCAGGCAGATCGGCCAGCTCGCGGCCGATGCGGTCGAAGCGCTGCTCCGGCGCAAGCCCGGCGCGGTGCTGGGCCTGGCCACCGGCTCCTCACCGCTTCCCGTCTATAACGAGCTGGCGGTCCGGCACGAGCGCGGGCTGGACTTCAGCGCTGCGCATGCGTTTGCGCTGGATGAATACGTGGGGCTGGAGCCCGGGCACCCGGAATCCTACCGTGAGGTCATCAGGCGCGAGTTCACCAACCGGGTGAATATCCGGCCGGAGAACGTGCACACCCCTGACGGTGCCGCAGCCGACATTCCGGCAGCATGCCAGGCGTACGAGGACCGGATGCGGTCCATGGGCGGAGTGGACCTGCAGTTCCTGGGCGTCGGCACGGACGGCCACATTGGGTTCAACGAGCCTGGCTCGTCCTTCGCGTCCCGGACCCGGATCAAGAGCCTCATCGAGCAGACACGCCGGGACAACGCAAGGTTCTTCGGCAGCCTGGCGGAGGTGCCGCACCACGTAATCACCCAGGGGCTGGGCACCATCCTTGAAGCCCGGCACGTCGTCCTGATCGCCACCGGAGCGCAGAAGGCCCCGACCGTCCGCGACTTTGTGGAGGGGCCGGTCTCGGCCATCTGCCCGGCCTCGGTCCTGCAGTTCCACCCGCATGCCACGGTTCTCCTGGATGAGGCCGCAGCGTCGTCGTTGAAACTTGCCGATTTCTACCGGCACACCTATGACAACAAACCCGCCTGGCAGGGGCTGTGAGAAGCGAAACGGTCGTCCCGGCGTCGGACGCCACCGTTCGGGAAAGGCTAAGATGGATGGCATGACTAGCATGACGGACCCTCTCGAAAACGACCCGATGCGCGAGCTTTCCGGGGCTGGAACGTCCACGGCCACCATTGAGCGCGAGGAACTGCGCCAGGAAGTGGAGCCCGGTGACCGGGAGCGCTTCTCGCACTATGTACGCAAAGAAAAGATCATGGAATCCGCGCTGACGGGTGATCCCGTCATTGCCCTCTGCGGCAAGGTGTGGACGCCGGGCCGGGATCCGCAGAAGTTCCCGGTGTGCCCCATGTGCAAAGAGGTTTATGACGGCCTCCGCCCGGGCAACGACGGCGGCAAGGGTCCCGGAGGGGACTCGGGCAACAACAAGTAGTGACGGAGACGCTCTTTGGCGGACCCACCCTGCCTCCGGCTTACCCGGAACGTGCAGCCTGGGGAACCGCCCCGAAACTCCGTGCCTGGCAACAGGAAGCCCTTGACCTTTATTTCACTACCGGTCCCCGGGATTTCCTGGCGGTAGCAACCCCCGGTGCCGGTAAGACCACCTTCGCCCTGCGCGTCGCGTCGATGCTCATTGAGTCCGGGGCGGTCAACCGGGTCACCATTGTGGCGCCCACCGACCACCTGAAACGGCAGTGGGCAGATGCGGCCGCCAAGGTTGGTATCGCCATCGACCCCAACTTCAAGAACTCCGACGGCCAGCACGGCCGCGGTTTTGTTGGCGTGGCCGTCACATACGCCCAGGTTGCCAGCAAACCCATGCTGCACCGGGCAAAGACGGAGGCCGCCCGCACCCTGGTGATCCTTGACGAGATCCACCACGGCGGTGAGGCCCTGTCCTGGGGCGACGGCCTGCGCGAGGCGTTTGATCCCGCGGCCCGGCGGCTGTCGCTGACGGGTACGCCGTTCCGCTCGGACACCTCGCCCATCCCGTTTGTGGAGTACGCCCAGGACAAGGACGGCATCCGGCGTTCCAAGGCGGATTACACATATGGCTACGGCAACGCCCTGCGGGACCATGTGGTGCGTCCTGTGATGTTCATGGCGTACTCCGGCCAGATGCGCTGGCGCACCAGTGCCGGCGAGGAGATGGCCGCCTCCCTCGGCGAGGCCGCGGTCACGAAGGACATTACGTCCCATGCGTGGCGGACGGCGCTGAACCCTGCCGGTGAATGGATTCCGGCCGTCCTTGCCGGTGCGGACAAGCGCCTCAGCGAGGTGCGCCGCACGGTTCCCGACGCCGGTGGGCTGGTCATCGCCACCGACCACGAGGATGCCAGGGCCTATGCCGGGCAGCTGAAGCGGATCACCGGCGAGTCGCCCACCGTGATTCTGTCCGACGACGCGAAGGCCTCCAACAAGATCGAGGAATTCACCGCGAGCGAGAAGCGCTGGATGGTTGCCGTCCGGATGGTGTCCGAAGGCGTTGACGTGCCCCGGCTGTCTGTGGGCGTGTATGCGACGTCCACCTCCACTCCGCTGTTCTTCGCCCAGGCTGTGGGCCGCTTTGTGCGTGCCCGGAAGCGGGGCGAGACCGCCTCGGT
>DATCVX010000290.1:0-5047 GCA_036566705.1 Arthrobacter sp.
CTGGCCCCCGGAGCCCACGAGCGCCCGCTGGTCTTCGAAAACAACGACCGCCCCGGCATCATGCTCGCCTCGGCCGTCCGCAGCTACATTAACCGCTACGCGGTGGCCGCCGGACAGCGTGTTGTCATCAGCACCACGAACGACAGCGCCTACGCCCTGGCCGCTGACCTGCGCGCCGCGGGCGTCAAGGTCGCCGCCGTCATCGATGCGCGCCCCAGGCTCACCGAGGTTGCTGCTGCCGCCGTCGAAGCCGGGACCCGTGTCCTGATCGGCAGCACGGTGGCCAACACCGCCGCTTCAGAGTCAGGCGACGGCCGGCTGAGCTCAGTCACCGTCCGCAGCATTAACGACGACGGCGAACTCACCTCCGGCGTCGAAGAAATCGCCTGCGACCTGCTGGCCGTCTCCGGCGGCTGGAGCCCGCTGGTGCACCTCCACTCCCAGCGGCAGGGCAAGCTGCGCTGGGACGATGACCTCGCCGCCTTTGTGCCGAGCACCGTGGTTCCCAACCAGCAGACCATCGGCTCCGGCCGCGGCAGCTTCGAACTCCAGGACTGCCTCACCGAAGGCATCTCCGCCGGTGCCACGGCAGCCATCGCCGCCGGCTTCACCTCAGGCACCAAGCCATCCGTCATCGGCGAGCCGAAGGCGTCCGCCCCGACCCGCCAGCTGTGGCTGGTTCCCGGACAGACCGGCACCCCCGATGACTGGCACCACCACTTCGTTGACTTCCAGCGGGACCAGAGCGTTGCCGACGTCCTGCGGTCCACCGGAGCCGGCATGCGGTCCGTTGAGCACATCAAGCGCTACACCTCCATCAGCACCGCCAATGACCAGGGCAAGACCTCCGGCGTCAACGCGATCGGCGTCATCGCCGCCGCACTCCGCACGGCCGGCGAAGCATCCCGCGGCATCGGCGACATCGGTACCACCACGTACCGCGCACCGTTCACCCCGGTGGCGTTCGCGGCACTCGCCGGACGCCAGCGCGGCGAACTGTTCGACCCCGCCCGCAAAACATCCATCCACCCGTGGCACGAAGCCAAGGGTGCACTGTTCGAGGACGTCGGACAGTGGAAGCGTCCCTGGTACTACCCCCAGGGCAGCGAGGACATGGACGAGGCCGTGCTGCGTGAATGCGCCGCCGTCCGCGAATCCGTGGGCTTCATGGACGCCACCACGCTCGGCAAGATCGAAATCCGGGGCAAGGACGCGGGCGAGTTCCTCAACCGCATCTACACCAACGCCTTCAAGAAGCTCGCGCCCGGTTCCGCCCGCTACGGCGTGATGTGCCAGGCAGACGGCATGATCTTCGACGACGGCGTGACCCTGCGCCTGGACGAGGACCGCTTCTTCATGACCACCACCACCGGCGGCGCCGCGAAGGTGCTGGACTGGCTGGAGGAGTGGCTGCAGACCGAATGGCCGGAACTGGACGTGCACTGCACCTCGGTGACCGAACAGTGGTCCACCATTGCCGTCGTCGGGCCCAAATCCCGCGCGGTCCTCGCCAAGGTGGCACCGGAGCTCGCCGCCAACGGCGGACTGGAAACCGAAGCCTTCCCGTTCATGACCTTCCGCGAAACCACCCTCGCCTCGGGCGTCCGGGCCCGGGTCTGCCGGATCTCCTTCTCCGGTGAACTGGCCTACGAGATCAACGTGCCTGCCTGGTACGGGCTGAACACCTGGGAGGCCGTGGCCGCGGCGGGCGCCGAATTCAACATCACCCCGTACGGCACCGAGACCATGCACGTGCTCCGCGCCGAAAAGGGCTACCCGATCGTCGGCCAGGACACGGACGGCACCGTCACTCCGCAGGACGCCGGGATGGAATGGGTGGTCTCCAAGGCCAAGGAATTCATCGGCAAGCGCTCCTACGCCCGCGCCGATGCCCGGCGCGAGGACCGTAAGCACCTGGTCAGCGTGCTTCCCATTGACGGCACCATCAGGTTGCCGGAAGGCACCCAGCTGGTGGAGAAGGGCGTCCCGGTGAACCCCGCGTACGGCCCCGTGCCCATGCAGGGATTTGTCACCTCCAGCTACCACAGCGCGGCCCTGGGCCGTTCCTTCGGCCTGGCACTGATCAAGAACGGCCGCAACCGGATCGGCGAGACCCTGGTGGCGGTCGCGGGAAACCAGGTCGTTGACGTTGTTGTCGCAGAAACCGTACTTTTTGACCCCGAAGGGACCCGCAAAGATGGCTGAAACAGCAGCACCCAAAACCTCCCACGAGACCAACCTCGCCCTCCGCACCAGCCCGGCTGCGCTGCTCAGGGCAGCGTTTGAAGCCGGCTCCGTCCGCGGCACCGTGGAACTGAGCGAAATCACCTTCCTGACCATGGTGGGCCTCAGGGTGGACCGGAACACCGACGCCGGGCAGCGCATCGCGTCCGTCACCGGCGGACTGCCCGCAGCATGCGGCGCCGTCAGCGGCAGCGGCGACACCTCCGTGCTGTGGCTCGGGCCCGAAGAGTTCCTGGTGGTGGCACCTCTCGAGGCGCATGAGTCCCTCGGCGGCGACCTCATCCAGGCGCTGCGGGAAGCCCTCGCAGACGGCGAAGGCCAGGTGGTGGACCTCTCCGCCAACCGCACCACGTTCGAACTCACCGGGCCGCTTTCCCGGGCAGTCCTTGAAAAGGGCTGCTCCCTGGACCTGCACCCCCGCGAGTTCAAGCCCGGCACGGCACTGTCCACCGAGATCGGCAACATCCCCGTGGTCCTCTGGAAGACCGGCGAGTCAAGCTACCGGATCTTCCCCCGCGCATCGTTCGCCGATTTCCTGGGCCGCTGGCTCCTCGACGCGATGCGGGAATACGCTTCACCCGAGGTCCCCTAGATGGCACTCAGCGTCCTGGACCTGTTTTCCGTTGGCATCGGGCCGTCGTCCTCACACACGGTCGGCCCGATGCGGGCAGCAAAGCTGTTCGCCGACGGACTCAAAGGCGACGGGCACCTGAACTCCACCACACGGGTACAGGCCGAGCTGTTCGGCTCCCTCGGCGCCACCGGGAGGGGCCACGGCTCGGACAAGGCAGTGGTCCTGGGCTTCAAGGGGCTGGACCCCGAAACCGTTGACACCACCACGGCTGATGACCAGGTGGCCGCCGCCGCCCTCGACGCCGAACTGTGGGTGTGCGGGGACCACCGGGTGGACTTCAACTGGGACGAGGACGTGGTGCTGCACCGGCGCAAGTCCCTCCCGGCCCACCCCAACGGCATGACATTCCGCGCCTTGGACCACGCTGGAACCGTCCTCAGCGAACGAAGCTTCTACTCCATCGGCGGCGGCTTCGTGGTGGACGGGGACGCCGACGCCAGCGACCGGGTGGTGGCCGACGCAACTGTCCTGCCCTACCCGTTCAGCACGGCCGACGAACTCCTGGAGATCTGCAGCCGCGAGGGCATGTCCATCTCCGACGTGATGCTCGCCAACGAGCTGACCTGGCGCAGCGAAGCGGAACTCCGGGAGAAGCTGCTGGGGCTGTGGGCGGTGATGCGCGAATGCGTGGACAACGGCTGTGCCGCGGAAGGCATCCTGCCCGGCGGCCTCAACGTGAGGCGACGGGCGCCGTCGTTATTCCAGACCCTGACGGCGGACACCGGCGTGACCGACCCTCTCCGCGCCATGGAGTGGGTGAACCTGTTCGCGCTGGCCGTGAACGAGGAGAACGCCGCCGGAGGACGCATCGTCACGGCACCTACCAACGGTGCGGCGGGCATCGTGCCGGCGGTGCTGCACTACTACGTGAAGTTCGTCCCCGGCGCCAACGACGACGGGGTGGTCCGCTTCCTGCTGAGCGCTGCAGCCGTCGGAATTCTGTTCAAGATCAATGCCTCCATCTCCGGCGCCGAAGTGGGCTGCCAGGGCGAGGTGGGTTCCGCCTGCTCCATGGCCGCCGCCGGCCTCTGCGAAGTCATCGGCGGAACGCCCGAGCAGGTGGAGAACGCCGCGGAAGTGGGGATCGAGCACAACCTCGGCCTGACCTGTGACCCCGTGGGCGGGCTCGTGCAGATCCCCTGCATCGAACGGAACGCGATCGCCAGCGTCAAAGGCATCAACGCCGCCCGCCTCGCCCTGCACGGCGACGGCAGCCACAAGGTATCCCTCGACAAGGCCATCAAGACCATGAGGGAAACCGGGGCCGACATGAAGAGCAAATACAAGGAGACATCGCGGGGCGGCCTCGCTGTGAACGTCATCGAGTGCTGATCCGGTGATGTACCTGTAGCCCCGGGCGTCCATGGATGCCCGGGGCTTCCTACCGCAAACATAACTGCCTGGCCAAGCGTCCGGCCCCCTTTGGAGCGAGAAATGACCAGAAGTCCACTCCCATACGAACACACCGCCGTCACAGGCGGCAGCCGCGTGAAGCGGGGCATGGCTGAGATGCTCAAGGGCGGCGTCATCATGGACGTCGTCAACGTCGAACAGGCCCGCATCGCCGAAGACGCCGGTGCCGTGGCCGTGATGGCGCTGGAACGTGTTCCGGCCGACATCCGCGCCCAGGGCGGCGTGTCCCGCATGTCGGACCCGGACATGATCGAGGCGATCATCGATGCCGTGTCCGTGCCGGTCATGGCCAAGGCCCGGATCGGCCACTTCGTCGAGGCGCAGGTCCTGCAGTCCCTGGGCGTGGACTACATTGACGAGTCCGAAGTTCTGACCCCGGCCGACTACGTCCACCACATCGACAAGTGGAACTTCACCGTTCCCTTCGTCTGTGGCGCCACGAACCTGGGTGAGGCGCTGCGCCGCATCAACGAGGGCGCGGCCATGATCCGGTCCAAGGGCGAGGCCGGCACCGGCGATGTCTCTAACGCCACCGGCCACATGCGCCAGATCCGTTCCGAGATCGCCAAGCTCGCGGCCCTGCCCGAGGACGAACTGTACGTCGCGGCCAAGGAACTGCAGGCCCCGTACGAACTGGTCAGGGAGGTTGCCTCCACCGGCAGGCTTCCGGTGGTGCTGTTCACCGCAGGCGGCATCGCCACCCCGGCTGACGCCGCGATGATGATGCAGCTTGGCGCGGACGGTGTGTTCGTCGGC
>DATCVX010000291.1:0-10609 GCA_036566705.1 Arthrobacter sp.
TCTGAGGCAGTACGAGTACCTCGTACTGACGGTCAGCCCCGACGATTCCCTGCCTGATGCACGGCGGCGCCTAGTGGAACATTCCGAATACGGCAAGTGGGAACTGGAGCGCAGCAAGCTGTACGTGGGCGGAGGCCGGCGGTTCTGGCTCCGCCGCCGGGTAATGCAGGTCCAGCGGACCGTCTAGGCCTCGAGCGGGCCGAGCCAGGCGTTGGCTACCGTGTTGTGGGCCGATTCGTCATCGGACGGATGGAACATGCCGGCCAGCACGTCGCGGTACAGCCGTTCCAGTTCCGAGCCCCGGAAATAGCTTGAGCCGCCGCTTACCCTGATGGCCTGGTCCACCACCCGCCGCGCGGTTTCCGTGGCGCTGACTTTCAATCCCACGAGCCTCGGGAACCATTGTGGTCCGTGGTCAACCAGGGCGTCCACGTCGCGGGCCACGGCAGCCAGCTGTGGATAGAGGCCGTCCATGGCCATGGCCGCCTCGGCTACCTTCCAGCGGATGTCCGGGTCCTGCGCGTAGCTCCGGCCGCCGTTCTTAAGGGATGTCCGCCGCTTCACGGCCTCCACACCCAAATGCAGTGCCCGTTGGCCGACGCCCGTGTAGACGGCGGCCAGCAGTGTTTCGAAGCACGCAAAAATTGCGAAGATCAGGGGATCGGCGTTGGGGCCGACGGGCAGCTTGCGGAAGATCCGGTTCGCCAGGACTTCGGCGCCGTCCAGCACCGTGGTGTTGGACTGGCTGGCCCGCATTCCAAGGGTGTCCCAGTCATCCAGGATCGTGTAGCCCGGCGTGTCCCGCCGGATGAACCCGTGGACGAGTTCGCCTTCGCCGTCCCTGGCCTGGGGGTCCTTGCCGAAGATCCCCAGCCTGGTCCATGCCGGCGAGAGGCTGGTGAAGATCTTCGTTCCGGTAAAGCTGTAACCGCCGTCAGGCAGAGGGCTGGCAACAGTTCGGGAATCAAAAAGCACCGAATCGTTGCCGGCCTCGGAATTCCCGAACGCGAAGAGTTCGCCTGCGGCCGCCTCCTGCAGGACAAAGTCCAGGGAATGGTCTCCCCTGGCCCCGAGAACCTGCGCGACGCCGGTCCAGACCAGGTGCATGTTCACGGCGAGGGCGGTTGCCGGCGCCGCCGTTGCGAGCCGCCGCTGGCACTGTGCCGCCGCTGCGAGTCCAAGCCCCAGGCCGCCGTCGGACTCCGGAACAAACAGTTTCAGGTAACCGGCGGCGGCGAGCTCCTCGAGGTCTTCATGGAAGAAGGCGTTATCGCGGTCGTAGGCGGACGCTCGTCCGCGGACCCGTTCCAGCAGGGTGTCGGGCAACACGTCTTCGGGCGTCATGTCCGGGGCCGGCTCAGTAGTTCGTGAGGAGCGTGTTGAGTACCCGGGCGCCAAATTTGAGGGAGTCGGCGGGAACGCGCTCGTCGACACCGTGGAACATGCCGGTGAAGTCAAGGTCGTCCGGAAGCTGAAGCGGAGCGAAGCCATAGCCCGTGATGCCCAGGCGGCTCAGCGACTTGTTGTCCGTGCCTCCGGAGAGCGTGTACGGCAGTACTTTGGCCCCAGGGTCCTCGGCGTGCAGCGCGTCAATCATGGAATCCACGAGGTTCCCCGCGAACGGGACCTCCAGCGAGACGTCGTTGTGCACATAGCTGACGTCCACGCCGGTCCCGGCGAGCCCGCGCACAATCTCAAGGACATGGTCCTGCTGTCCGGGCAGCGTGCGGCAATCCACCAGGGCTTCTGCCGACTCCGGAATGACGTTGTGCTTGTAGCCGCCCTTCAGCAGGGTTGGATTGGTGGTGTTCTGCAGGGTCGCCCCGACAAAGCGAGCCACGGTGCCCAACTGGCTCAGCAGGACGTCCGGGTTGTCAGGGTCGAATTCCACGCCCGTGAGTTCCGTCACGCCGTCAAGGAACTGACGCGTTGTGGGGGTCAGCTCAATTGGCCACTTGTATTCGCCGATCCTGGTCACTGCGGCAGCCAGTCGCGTGATGGCGTTATCGGTATTGATCTGGGAGCCGTGCCCGGCTCGCCCGTGGGCAACGAGGCGGAGCCAGGAGATGCCCTTTTCTGCGGTCTGCAGCAGGTACGTGCGCTGTCCGCCGATGGTTGCAGAGAAGCCGCCAACCTCGGAGATGGCCTCCGTTGCGCCTTCGAAGAGTTCCGGCCGCTTGTCCACCGCATACCGGGCCCCGTACTCGCCGCCCGCCTCCTCGTCGGCGAAGAAGGCGAAGATGATGTCCCGCTTCGGCTTGCGTCCGGTCCTTGCAAAGCCACGCAGCACGGACAGGATCATGGCATCCATGTCCTTCATGTCCACGGCGCCGCGGCCCCAGATGAGCCCGTCCTTCAGTTCAGCCCCGAAGGGGTCAACTGACCACTGCTCTTTAAGGGCAGGAACAACGTCCAGGTGCCCGTGGACCACCAGGGCGCTGGCGCCGGGGTCTTCCCCCGCCATCCGGGTGACCACGCTTGCCCGGCCGGGTGCGGATTCGAAGATTTCGGCAGGCAAGCCAACTTCCTCGATCAGCCCGGCTGTGTACTCGGCCGCGGCGCGCTCCCCCGGACCTGAGCCGTCTCCGTAGTTCGATGTGTCGATCCGGATGAGTTCCTGGCAGATCCGGACAACTTCATCTTCGGGACGGATTTCTGTCATTGGACACTCCTCATAAAGGTGGCGGCTGCTGGGAACCAGGGGCGGATTCGCTTGCCTTCAGCCTACCCATCCGGCCCGATTTCATGTTCGCGGAAAGTTCATGTTAGAGTCTTTCTCGCTGCTTCGGAGAAATGCGAAACGCTGAAAGGCGGAAACGCAGTCCGGATTACCACCTGCGCGGGTGGCGGAATGGCAGACGCGCTAGCTTGAGGTGCTAGTCCTCGAAAGGGGGTGGGGGTTCAAGTCCCCCTCCGCGCACAGAAGGGAAAGCCCCTGGAATCCAAGGATTCCAGGGGCTTTTTTCTATGGGTCCCGCTGACGATCCGGCCCTGGCCGCCGTCGGTCTTGTGCTGGCTGCACGTTCCATGCTTTAGTAGCCCGCAGCAGTGCCGTTGGTCACATTCGGACCGAAAAGCGCCCGCCAGACGTGTAGTGGAGCGTTAGCCCGTTGGGGAATACCAGCGTCATGCTGTACGTTGCATACGCGACAGACTGAACCAAAGAAAAGAGAAACACCTAAGTGGCAACCGATTACGACGAACTCCGCTCCGACGTCAAGGAATCGCAGGACAACTCGCTCGAGGCGCTCCAGTCCGCGAATGCACCGGACGCCCGCAGCGTTGTGCTGGAACTTGATGAAGCTGACGGACTGGACGGTGCAGGCGTTCCGGGAGGCGAATTCGTTGCTGAGGAGCTGATCGTCCAGGTCATCCCTCAGGCTGACGACGAGTTCACCTGCTACTCCTGCTTCCTGGTCCGCCACCGCTCGCAGATCGCGCGGCAGAAAGACGGACACAGCTACTGCACGGACTGCGAAGGCTGATACCCGCACGACGAACACCCCCTCTGCGCCCGCTTCGGCTGCGCACCTGGATACGATGAGGCGCGCCCACGGAAACCGTGGACGTGCCTTTCGTGTTAAGCGAGCCGGCTGCGCACCATCTGGCTTACCGCCTTGCCGTCGAAGCGGCCAGCCACTTTCGCGGTCACCGGCTTCATGACCTCGCCCATCTGCCGCATGCCTGGCGCCTGGCCCGCGGCTGTAAGCTCCGCAATGACCGCATCCACAATCGCTTCCACCTCCGCTTCCGTCAGCGGCTTTGGCAAGTAGGCCTCAATCACCTCGGCCTCGGCGATTTCCGCCGCGGCGCGGTCCGGTTCGCCCGCTTCCGCATAGATCCGGGCGGTGTCGTGCCGCTTGGCCGCTTCCTTCTGCAGCAGGGAGGTCACCTGTGCGTCGTCCAGCACGATGGGAGTCTTGCCTGACTTTTCCCGGGTTTCGATCTCCCCCAGCACATTGCGCACCGTCGTGAGCGCTGTCTTGTTCCGCTCTTTCATGTGCATCACCACGTCAGCGTGCAGTCGTTCCTTCAAAGTGGACACGGTATTCCTCGATTCGTAGCACGCCCCAGGCCGGGGCGCGGGCAGGTCCACTGCCCTCTAGTACCGTAGAGGGCTATGGCTCATTCTGACTACACCCCAACGGGCACCCCGTGAACTCCTTGCCGGATCAGCTGTGGCAACGCCTGCTGGAAGCGTTCAGCCGGACGGCCCTCCCGGATGTTTCCCTGGGTGAACTGTCCGTGGTCCTCCTGATCGCAACGGCGCTCTCCGTTCCACAGGCCACGTGGCGGTACTTTGGCCTGCTGGCCACCGCGACACATGAATTGGGTCACGCTTTCGCTGCCATCATGAGCGGACAGAGGCTCGGCGGAATCAGGCTGGGCCTGGACCACTCGGGAACAACCACAAGCTACAGCCGGGGCCGGCTGGCAACCGTGTGGTCCGGTTTCTGGGGTTACCCGGTTCCCGCGCTGACAGGGGCCGCGCTCGTCTGGTCCGGGTTTAACGGCTGGGGACCGGCTGCGCTGACTGTCGGCTCCCTGATCCTGCTCACGTCGCTCCTTTTCATCCGCAACCTGGCCGGCTTCCTGATCACCTCAGCCGCCGCTGCCTTGGGCGCCGTACTGGTCCTCTTCGTTCCGCACGCCTTTACCGGCCATGTGGCGATCGCCCTTGGCCTGGCCCTGCTGGTGGCCGCGGTCCGCGATGTCATCAAACTCATCCACGTGCACTTACGCCGCAGGGACAGGCTGGCCAGTTCCGACGCCTATCTCCTCTACCGTTCAACGTCCGTACCGTCCTTCATCTGGATAGCTTTGTTCATCGCGATCGTTTCGGCGTCCTGGTTCCTGGCCTGGCAGCCCATCTCGGTGATTCTCGTCGCCGGCGCATAGGGTGTTCAGATGAGCCAGGGAACGGGAACAGGGCAGCAAACCAGCGGCACCGGGGACGGCGCGGATCACAGCACCCTCGGCGCCTATGTCACCGGCGGTGCCGAGTTCACCCGGGACACCAACTACATCGAGGACCGGATCACCCGCGACGGAAGGCCCGGCACCGACGGCGAACCGGGCTGGCCCGTTGAGGCAGGACGGTACCGCCTCATCGCGGCGAGGGCCTGCCCGTGGGCAAACCGGACGGTCATAGTCCGCAGGCTCCTGGGCCTCGAGGAAGCCATCTCCCTCGGCCAGCCCGGTCCCACGCATGACGCCCGCTCGTGGACTTTCGACCTCGACCCTGGTGGCGTGGACCCGGTCCTGGGCATCAAACGTATCCAAACTGCCTATTTCCGGCGGTTCCCCGACTACCCACGGGGTATCACAGTCCCCGCGATCGTCGACGTTGGCACCGGCGCGGTTGTGACGAACAATTTCCCCCAGATCACCCTCGACTTCTCCACCGAGTGGACCGATTTCCACCGGCCGGGCGCCCCGAAGCTGTACCCGGAGGACCTCCGGCCCGAAATCGATGCCGTCAGCAAACGCGTCTTCACGGAGGTCAACAACGGCGTCTACCGTTGCGGCTTCGCCGGCTCGCAGGAAGCCTACAACGACGCCTACACCCGGCTATGGACCGCCATGGACTGGCTTGAGGAGCGGCTCTCCAGCCAGCGATACCTTGTGGGAGACACGATTACCGAGGCGGATGTCCGGCTGTTCACCACGCTGGCCCGGTTTGATGCCGTCTATCACGGCCATTTCAAATGCAACCGCCAGAAACTCACCGAAATGCCCGCACTGTGGGGCTATGCCCGTGACCTCTTCCAGACCCCCGGCTTTGGCGACACCATCGACTTCGTCCAGATCAAGCAGCACTATTACCTCGTGCACGGGGACATCAATCCCACCGGTATCGTGCCAAGCGGCCCGCACCTTTCGGGCTGGCTCGATGCCCACGGCCGGGAATCCCTGGGCGGACGGCCATTCGGAAACGGCACTCCCCCGGGTCCGGTACGGCCCGGCGAAGAAGTAGCACCGGGGCACGGCCCGGTCGGACCGGAAAGCGCTTTCTAAGCCGCTAAGCTAAGGCCATGCAGATTTCCCATGGCTTTGTTGCGCCCGGTTTCGAGGGCGTTCGTGACCTGTTCGAATTCCTCCTTGCCGAAGACGGGCTCTACAGCGCACAGCTGGCTGCCTACCAACAAGGCACCAAGGTGGTTGACCTGACCGGCGGCCCCCTGATCGCCGCAGATTCCATCACCGGCGCTTACTCCTGTTCCAAGGGCGTTGCAGCGATGGTCATCGCCTTGCTGGTTCAGGACGGCCTACTGGACCTGGACCGCACCGTTGCCCACTACTGGCCCGAATTCGGCAGGCACGGAAAAGACCGGCTCCTTGTCCGTGAGGCCTTGTCCCACCAGGCTGGCGTGATGGGAGTCGAAGGCGGCTTCGCCCTCGAGGAGTTCACCACCCAGGGGGCAGCCGCCCGGCTCGCGGCCACGGCGCCGGCGTGGCGTCCGGGCAGCTGCTTCGGCTACCACGCGCTCACCATCGGCATCGTGATGGAGGAACTTTGCCGGCGCGTAGCCGGACAGTCCCTGCAGTCCCTGTACGACAACCGCATCCGGCGACCCTTCGGCGTCGACTTCTTCCTGGGGCTGCCCGAAGAGCTGGATGGCCGCTACCGGGATGTCCTCTACGACGCCGACCCGCAGCAGCCATGGCTGGACCCACTGAGCCTTGAAGGACTCAACGGCAACGCGGCCGTGAGCACCATCATGGAACTCCCCAACCAGCGGACGGTCCGGGCAGCCGGCATGAGCGCGGCGGGCGGGGTGGGTTCGGCGGAAGGACTTGCCCGTCTGTACGCGGCGGCGACCACCGGCATCGGCGGCGGGCCGCCGTTGCTTTCGCCGGACACGCTGGACGCGATGTCCCAGGAGCAGGTATGGGGCCTGGACCGTTCTTCGGGGCTCGACAACGCCTTTGCCGTGGTGTTCATGAAACCCCATCCGTCGCGGAATTTCGGCAGCCACCGGGCGTTCGGCCATGAAGGCGCCAACGCGGCCCTCGGTTTCGCGGACCCGTCCTATGGGCTTGGTTTTGGCTATATTCCCCAGCGCGCCGAGGACGGCCGCACCCCCGGCAAGGCGCACCGCCTGGCCGCTGAAGTCCGGCGCGCCGGCGCCGCCTTGTCGTAGCGGAACCCTGCCCCTAAGGTGGGGCGGATGGGTGATACTGAAACGCCGCGTGCGGCCGCGCTGGCCAGGGGTACTCGTTTCGTGCACCGGGCGGTCAAGGGCCTTCGGGTAGCGTTCACGCTGCAGCGCCTCCAGCTGGCCGCCAAGGCTGCGCTTGCCGCCGGGCTGGCCTTTTTCGTTGCCCCTTACATGCCGGGAACCGCCGCAGAGTACCCGTACTATGCACCCCTGGGCGCCCTGGTCTCGATGTATCACAACGTTGCCGGTTCCGTCCGTCAGGGCCTTCAGACACTGGTAGGCCTGGCAATAGGAATCGGGCTTGCGTTCCTGCTCGTCAACGTCACGGACCCGTCACCACTGAGTGTTGCTGTCTTTATGGGGATTGGCGTGCTGCTCGCAGGCCTCCCCCGCCTGGGTTCCGGACGGGACTGGATTCCGACGGCGGCCCTCCTGGTCCTGCTGGTGGGCGGCAGCAATCCGGACGGTTTTTCGTTCGGTTACCTGATCCAGATGGGCGTAGGCGTCGCCGTGGGTATTGCCGTGAATTTCCTGGTGTTTCCTCCGCTGCACTTTAACGCCGCGGCCGCCAGCCTGGACGAGCTAAGGCTGGCCCTTGGCACCCAGATGACAGACATGGGCGCGGCTCTCAAGGAAAAGTGGCCGCCGGAGCACGAAGACTGGTCCCGCCGCTCGGATGAGCTCGCCACCGCGGCGCGTACCGTCCGGCACCTCGTCGAGGAAGCCGATGCCAGCCGGCGCGCGAACCCGCGCCGGCGGCTGCACCCCAGGGACGTGGATCTGGACTACCGCAACCTGCGCGAGCTCGAGCGGGTGACGTTCCACATCCAGGACATGACGGAAGTCCTCTCCGACGTCATCTGGCAGGACGAAGCGCCCTACACGGTTCCGTTCCAGGACAGCGGGCCGCTGGCGGACGCGATGAGCGCCACCGGGGAGCTGCTGCGTTCATTCCACACCGAAGACCCGGAATCGGAGCGCAGGATGTTCACCGCCGCGGAAGCGGCCGTGGAAGCCTGTATGGCCGCCACGGCCGAACGGGACCCGGACGAAGGCACAGTGACCGCTTCCGAATCGATCCTGCTGAGCCTGCACCGGATCCTCCGCGCGGTGCGGCCGGCACCCTAGAGTGCCGCCACCGTACCGGCAAAATGCCTGCGGCCGGACCGGGGGTTCCAGGCCACAAAATCTGACCTTTGCCACGCCCCGGCGGGAAGCTGCACCGTGCTGATATCCAGGGCGACGCGTCCCGGCAGGAACACGGGTGCCTCGAAATCAACATGCCAGCTGAACGAATCGCCCTTTACCGCCCCGACGTCCGCCAGCGCCCTCGACGCCAGGTACATGCCGTGGGCGATGGACCGCCGCATGCCGAGTGCTTTGGCGGACAGGACACTGAGGTGGATCGGATTGAAGTCGCCGGATACGGCTGCGTACGCCCGGCCGGTGTCAACGCCGAGCTGCCACAGCGCCGTCGGATCAGGAACCTTGAAGTCACTCCTGTCGCCAACAGGCGAGGGTTTGTCGATGCCCGGCAGGAAGACGCCCTTCGCGAGGTAAGTGGAGACGCCGCGCCACCGGACCCCGGCCGATCCCGTGACGCGGACCTCGGCGATCACGTCCAGTTGTGTCCCCGAACGGTGGCCCCGCAGGTTCTCCACATGCGCCGTGATGTCCAGCCGCTCCGAAAACAGGACCGGCGACCGCTGCTCAACATGGTTGCTGAGGTGGATCATGCCCAGCAAGGGGAGCGGAAAATCGTCCCGGTTCATCACGCTCATGGCTAGCGGAAAGGCAAGCGCATGGATAAAGCCGGCCGGCAGGACATCGCTGGCGGTCTCGCCGATGAGGTGCTGGTAGGCGGTGAGGTTGCCGACGTCGGCGGCGACTCCCCTGACTTCATGGCTGGCCTCCGGAAGATCGGACCCATCGTGGGACCCCATCACGCGGCGGCGTGCTGCCTGCGCGGCCGCGTTGACATAGAGCTTGGAAAGGGACGGCATCTCGCCCAGGATGACCGGCTGGACCGTGGTCATGCCCCCACCATGTTCTGTCCGCAGACGCGCAGGACTCCGCCATTGATGCCGCCGGCAGCATCGCTCGCCAGGAAGGCGATGGCCTCGGCGACGTCGGCGGGCAGGCCGCCCTGCCGCAGCGAGTTAAGCCGACGCCCCGCTTCCCTCAGCGCCACCGGGATCCGGGCGGTCATGTCGGTTTCGATGAACCCGGGCGCTACGGCATTGATGGTTCCACCGCGTTCGGCGAGCAGGGGCGCCGAGGCGCGCACCATTCCCATTACCCCGCCCTTGGAGGCCGCGTAGTTTGTCTGTCCGCGGTTGCCGGCAATGCCGCTGGTGGAGGCCACCGACACGATGCGCGGTGAGTTGCGGAAGTGCTCGGATGCGAAGAGTGCATCGTTGATGCGGAGCTGGGCGGCAATGTTGACGTTGATGACGGAGGCCCAGCGGGCATGATCCATGTTGGCCAGGAGTTTGTCCCTGGTGATACCGGCGTTGTGGATCACGATGTCCAGACGGCCGTGCCGCTGCAGTGCATGTTCGATGATCCGGTGGCCCGCGTCCTCGCTGCCGATGTCCAGCTGGAGCGCCGTGCCGTGGACCTCGTTGGCCACGGCGGCGAGGTGGTCTCCTGCGGCGGGGATGTCAACCAGCACCAGGGTGGCACCGTCGCGGTGAAGGGTCCTGGCGATCGCTGCGCCGATGCCGCGGGCTGCGCCGGTGACAACGGCAACCTTGCCTGCCAGGGGTTTCGTGAAATCTGCCGGCAGCTGGCCTTCCGATGAGGTGACAGTCAGGAACTGCCCGTCCACGAAGGCTGAACGGCCCGAGAGCAGGAAACGCACTGCGGCCAGGGCGCTGGGGCTTGTGGCCGTAAGCCCGTCAGCGAGCAGGATTCCGTTGCCCGTTGCGCCTGAGCGGAGCTCCTGGGCCAGCGACCTCAGGAAACCGTCCACTCCTTGCCTGGCAGCGGCCTGCGCGGGGTTCTTACCGCTGCCGGCCGGCCGGGACACTGTGATGACACGGGCGCTGGGGGCAAGGTCCCGCAGGGAGGAGGCTGCCGCCAGTACCGGGTCCTCCAGGTCCCCGGGCCCGTCCAGTTCATCCAGGACCAGGACAATGGCGCCAAGCTTTTCGCGCGGTACGGCGTGCCTGCGTACATCCAGATCCCAGGAAAGGAGGCTCGCCGCCAGTGCCTCCGCGCCGGCGGTATTGCCCTGGACAAGGATGGGGCCGGTCATCAGGGGCTGGCCCGGCTGGTACCGCCGCAGGATCGCCGGCTGCGGGAGGCCCAGCTTCTTTGCGACGTTCTTCCCCAGCCCCCGGTTCACAAGCTGGGTGTATTTGTCGGTCATCCGGTCCCCCTACAGTGCTTCGAGAATTGCGACGACGCCCTGGCCGCCGGCAGCGCAGATGGAGATGAGGCCA
>DATCVX010000292.1:0-4410 GCA_036566705.1 Arthrobacter sp.
CCCTCCTCGGACGAGGAAACGGCCGTCCGCTCGCGCTACGACAAGATCAAGGGCTCCGCCGTGAACCCGGTCCTGCGCGAAGGCAACTCGGACCGCCGCGCGCCGCTCTCCGTGAAGAACTACGCCCGCCAGAACCCGCACTCCATGGGTGCCTGGTCCGCCGACTCCAAGACCAACGTGGCCACCATGGGCAAAGACGACTTCCGCTCGAACGAGAAGTCCGTGGTCATCGACGCCGACGGCACCATCGCCATCCAGCTGGTCCGCGAGGACGGCTCGGTCAAGGTCCTGAAGAAGGCCTTCCCCGTTCTTGCGGGCGAAGTCATCGACGGTACCGTGATGCGCGCCGCTGCGCTGGACGAGTTTCTGGTTGCCCAGGTGGCCCGCGCCAAGGAAGAGGGCGTCCTCTTCTCCGCGCACCTGAAGGCCACCATGATGAAGGTCTCGGACCCCATCATCTTCGGCCACGTGGTGAAGGCCTACTTCTCCGAACTGTTCGAGACCTACGGCAAGCAGCTCACCGCCGCGGGCCTGAGCCCCAACAACGGCCTCGCCGCCATCCTGAACGGCCTCGAGGACCTGCCGGAGGACGTCCGCGAAGGTGTCAAGGCGCTCATCACCAAGGGCCTCGAAGACGGACCGGCCCTGGCCATGGTGGACTCGGACAAGGGCATCACCAGCCTGAACGTGCCCTCCGACATCATCGTGGACGCGTCCATGCCCGCCATGATCCGCAGCTCGGGCCACATGTGGGGCCCGGACGGCAAGGAAGCCGACACCCTGGCGGTCCTGCCGGACAGCTCCTACGCCAGCATCTACCAGGTTGTTGTGGATGACTGCCGCGCCCACGGCGCCTTCGACCCCACCACCATGGGCACGGTCCCGAACGTGGGCCTGATGGCCCAGGCCGCGGAGGAATACGGCAGCCACGACAAGACGTTCGAGATCCAGGAAGCCGGAACGGTGCAGATCGTCGACGCCTCCGGTGCCGTCCTGATCGAACACGAGGTTGCCCCGGGCGACATCTGGCGCGCCTGCCAGACCAAGGATGCCCCCATCCGGGACTGGGTCAAGCTGGCCGTCACCCGTGCCCGCGCTTCGAAGACCCCCGCCGTGTTCTGGCTGGACGAGACCCGCGCACACGACGCCAACCTCATCGCCAAGGTCCGCGAGTACCTCAAGGACCACGACACCGAGGGCCTGGAGATCGAGATCATGTCTCCGGAGAAGGCAACCGCCTTCACTCTGGAACGCATCCGCAAGGGTGAGGACACCATCTCCGTCTCCGGCAACGTGCTCCGTGACTACCTGACGGACCTGTTTCCCATCCTCGAACTGGGCACCAGCGCCAAGATGCTTTCCGTTGTTCCGCTGATGAACGGCGGCGGACTCTTCGAGACCGGTGCCGGCGGATCCGCCCCCAAGCACGTCCAGCAGCTGCTCAAGGAAAACCACCTGCGCTGGGACAGCCTGGGCGAGTTCCTTGCCCTGGCCGTCAGCTTCGAGCACCTGGCCACCACCACGGGCAACGCCCGCGCCCAGGTCCTGGCCGACACCCTGGACAAGGCCACCGGCACGTTCCTGCTGGAGAACAAGTCCCCGAGCCGCCGCGCCGGTGAGCTGGACAACCGAGGAAGCCACTACTTCCTCGCCCGCTACTGGGCCGAGGAACTGGCCAAGCAGACGGAGGACACTGAGCTTGCGGCATCGTTCGCGGCGGTGGCCAAGGAGCTGTCCTCCAACGAGGAGACCATCCTGGGCGAACTCGCCGCGGTCCAGGGCTCGCCCGTGGACATCGGAGGCTACTACCGTCCGGACGAGGCCAAGGCGTCCGCAGCAATGCGTCCTTCGGCAACGCTGAACAAGGTCATCGCGACGCTGAGCTAGTTCTTAGCTGAACGAACAAAGAGGCGGCGCCCCGGGAAACCGGGGCGCCGCCTCTTTCTGTGTCAGCCGTCAGTCCTTGCCTTTTCCTCTGCCCTCGTTGCCCTTGCCTTCGGCGGGCGCCGGGTCCGCCGGTGCGGGGGTTGTCTGGGCTGCCTCAGCAGCAGCGGCCTGCTGCTGCGCGGCCGCAGCTTCCGCTGCAGCTGCGTCTGCCGCTGATTTGGCTGCGGCGAGGTCGGCACGGACCGCTGCGGCCGCTGTCATGATGCTCCGCCGGCGGTCCTCGGAGACCTGCCCGTTTCCGACGGCGGCAGCCAGGTCTGCCTCGAGGCCGTCCAAGGCAGCCAGCCCGCTGGCGGGGTCGTTGGCGGCCGCCGCCTGGCTGACGCCTAGGACACGTTCCTGGAGCTGCCGGGCGGCGTCGTGCTGAAGGCCCGTGTTGGCAGGACCGCAGGCAGCCAGCGATCCGGCGAGCAGAAGGGCTGCGGCGGCCGCCAGACCCCGGGTTCGTGGCATGCGCCGGAGGCCGTTGTTTGCAGGGCTCATGGACGCACGCTCTCCTGAAGTTCCTTGAGGTGGTCGCCCACGGTGCCGGTGACGGTGGGGTACGGGACGACGTCGGGAGTTTGCTGGGGTGCCAGGCTGAACGTCAGTGCCGCTGCGACGGCCGTGACCGCCAGCAGAGCCAGTACAGCCACGAGCCAGACACGCTTTCCGCTATTCCGAAGCCGTGCCCAGACGCGGGCCCGCCTCCCGGCCACGGAGTCTTGCCAGTCCCGGAGTCCCAGCAGGTTGCGGCCGGCGGCGGTCGCCGGCACGTCCGACTCCGCCGTGATGGCTATGGATGGCGGCCTGAAGGGCATGGCCGGGAGAACGCGCGTGGTTTCGGGTGCGAGCTCACCCGGCGTGGAGGCCGGTGAAACCAGGGCCTGACGTAGCGCGGTCTCCACGTCGGCAGCCGTAGGGCGTTCCAATGGCTCGATAGCGGTCATGGAACGGATCAGGTCAGCCCACTCCGCGGGCACGTCAGCCGGGATTTCCGGTGCCCGGTGCAGCCGTGCCACGGCAGACTCGACGGCGCTGCCCGGGTATTCAACCTCCTGCTTGATGCACTCCAGGAGGACAAGGCCCAGCGAGTAGATGTCCGTGGCGGGCGACAGCGGGGAACCCATGGCCTGTTCCGGACTGAGGTACGCTGCCGTGCCAACCATGGTTCCGGTGGCGGTAAGCCGGGTTGAGTCCGCAATCCTGGCGATGCCAAAATCCGTGAGCTTGGGCCGCAGGGGTTCGCCCGGACGGATCTGCACCAGCAGGATATTGGCCGGCTTGATGTCGCGGTGGATGATCCCCAGGCTGTGCACGTAGGCCAATGCGTCCGCCGTGCCGGCGCCGATGACTGCGAGCTCGTCCAAGGGGACTGCGCTGTGCCTGATCCGGCCGCGGAGGTCCTGGCCCTCCACTAGTTCCATCGTGAGGAACGGCCGGGGTTCGTCCGGGATCCGGGTATCAATTCCGGCGTCGAACAGCGTGACCAGGCTGGGATGGTTGAGTGTTGCCAGCAGTTGGATTTCGGCCTCCTGGCGTTTGAGTTCGTCGGCGTCCGGAGCCTGCGGCGCGAAGAGCTTCAAGGCCACATCACGGCCCAGGTTTTCGTCCCTGGCGCAGTAGACCGATGACATGCCGCCGCGGCCGATCACTTCTCCCAGCCGATACCGTCCGCCGACCACTTCATGCTTGATGGAGCTAGGCGAATCCGCCACCATGACCAGTTCCCTCCGGTGCGCTGCGGCACTATTCTGCCTTAATTGTACCGGCCGGTAACGCCTCCTGGAGTGGTCCTACCGCGCACCGGTGGCCCGGACGCGGAGGCTTTGAGGCCTTGGCGTCCGGACCCTCGGTCACAAGGACAAGTACTGATTAGTCGCGTTTCGTCGTGGGCAACCTCCTTCCGCAGGCTGCCGCGAACGGCAGGCACTGGTCATGGTTGAAAAGTTTCAGAACCTGTTGATGCAGGTTCTGTTAGGACGTCTTGCGACGCAGGAGCATCAGCAGGCCAGCGACCAGCAAGAGCAGGGCGACGGGAACCAGCGAAGCATCGATTCCCGTATTGGCGAGCGCGGCGGCGCCTCCCTGACCCGTCGTGGCGCCGTTGGTGTTTGCCGCTGCGGATACTGACCCGGCGGGTGAACCGGACGTGGTGATGCCCGCCGGGACGACGGTGATACCGGTCGCGCCAGACCCTGTACTGGTGCCGGTATTCCCTGTTGTGTCTGAGGTGCCCGTACCCGTGGTGTCCGTGCCGCCGGCAGCACCAGTGCCGCCCGGGTTTTCCGTCTCCGGGGTTTGGGTCCCGGGGGTCTCAGCGCCGGGGTTTTCGGTACCCGGCGTGATGCTGCCGTCCGTGGCCCCGCCGATGATGACGGATCCACCGATGCCGACTGTCACGTCTTCAAGGAGACCTGACGTGTCCAGGCCAAGATCGACGTCGACTGCGGTAGCCAGGCCACTGGTAGTGCCGGTGGCGCC
>DATCVX010000293.1:0-1885 GCA_036566705.1 Arthrobacter sp.
GCGCTTCATCGCCTGCGTGAGGCCTACCATGAGCGACGCGTCGGTGAGGATCAGCCCGTTGAAACCCAGCTCACCGCGGAGCAGGTCCTGCAGCAGCTCGGGCGCGAGCGTGGCAGGGAGGATGTCCACGTCCGCCAGGCCGGGACGGAAGTGCCGGGAGAGCTCCGGCGCCCCGATGTGGCCGATCATGATGGACTGCACGCCGTGCCCGATCATTTCCCGGTACACGTGCCCGTAGGTCCTGTTCCACTCCTCATACGCAAGGGTGTTGTAGGAGGTGACCACGTGCTGGTCGCGTTCGTCCACGCCGTCGCCCGGGAAATGCTTCATGGCGCAGGCGGTGGGTGACTCGCTGATGCCGTCGAAGTACTCCTTGGCGCGCTCCACCACGATCTCCGGCGTGTTGCCGAAGGCCCGGGTGGAGATGACCGTGTTCCGCCAGTTGTAGTGGATGTCCACGATCGGCGCAAAGGCCCAGTTGCAGCCCAGCGCCGCAGTTTCGACCCCCGCCACCTGGCCCATCTGCCGGGCGATGGCCTTGTCCGGGTGCGAGCCGGCCTGCAGGTGCGTGGACACGAACGTTCCGTCGTCGCAGCTTCCGGCTCCCCCCATTTCAGGGTTGGAAGCCACCAGCAGCGGGATGCGGGTTTTGGACTGCGCGTGGCGGATGTGCTCCTGCACCGCGGCGGAGGGGCCGGGCCGGTAGCGCATGCCGCCTACGTGGTAGTTCTCCAGCACGCCGTCGAGGTACTCCGGGGAGTAGTCGTTGTTGTGGTTGATGAAGAGCTGCCCGATTTTTTCCTCGAGGCTCATCCCGGCGAGGGTGGACTCCACCCAGGCGGCGGCGTCGCCGTCGAGGTTGAACGGCGCGGCCTGGAGGTCGACGTCGAACTGGCGCGGCCGGGTGCCGGCGGCACCGGCGGAAGTCCCGCCGTCGGAAGTTCCGACGGCGGCGATACCGGCGAGTGCCTTGGCCACCACCTCGTCCACCGGGGCGGCGATGTCGACGACGATGCCGGCTTCATCGGCCTCAAGCGGTTCCAGCGTGGCCAGCTGTGAATCGAGCAGGGCAGGCGGCATGAAGTGTCCGGAGCGCCCTTCGGTCCGTGCCCGCAGGACTTCTTTGCTGCCGTGCAGGTGCAGGAAGACGGTGTCCGGCGCCTGTTCGCGGATGGCGTCGCGGTAGCTGCGGCGCAAAGCGGAGCAGGCGAGCACCAGTCCGCCGTTCCCGGCCGCAGCGAGCTCACTGCCCACGGTGGCGAGCCAGGGCCAGCGGTCCTCGTCCGTCAGCGGCGTGCCGGCCGCCATCTTGGCGACGTTTTCCACCGGGTGGAGTGAGTCGCCGTCGAGGAACGGTACGCCCAGTTCGCGGGCCACGAGGTCGCCGATGGTGGTTTTGCCGCAGCCGGAGACGCCCATGACGATGATGCGGTGCCTGGTGCTCATCACCGGTTCCTTGTTACCAGTCATGGACGGTGCCGTCGACGAGGCGGTTGTAGGGCAGGTAGGCCTGCTGGTACGGGAACGCGGCTGCGGCTTCTTCGTTGAATTCGACGCCGATGCCGGGCTTGTCTCCCGGGTGCAGGTAGCCGTCCACGAACGTCATGGACTGCTCGAAGACCTCGTTGGTCTTGTCCGAGTGCTGCATGTATTCCTGGATGCCGTAGTTGTGGATGGCCAGGCCCACGTGCAGTTGCGCGGCGAAGCCCACCGGGGAGATGTCGGTGGGGCCGTGGAAACCGGACTTGATCTGGTACTGCGCGGCGAAGTCCATCACCTTCTTCAGCGGCGAGATCCCGCCGAAGTGCGTGGACGCGGCCCGGACGTAGTCGATCAGCTGTTCCTTGATCAGGGTCTGGAAGTCGAACACGGTGTTGAAGATTTC
>DATCVX010000294.1:0-2965 GCA_036566705.1 Arthrobacter sp.
CTATGCGTTCGGCGGCCTGCACCGTTCGCCCAGCCAGCGCGTTGTCTCCATCGTCTACTGGGCGCTGGTGCAGCCCACCGAGGCCGCCCTCGCCGACGAATCAGAGAACGTCAGGTGGTTCCGGGCCGACCGGGTCGGTGAGCTGGCCTTCGACCACAACGCGATCGTTGACTACGCCCTGTGGCGGCTGCGGAACAAGCTGGCGTACGGCTCCATCGCCTACCACTTCCTGGGCGAGTACTTCACCCTGGCCCAGGTCAGGGAAGTCTACGAGGCCGTCCTGGACCGCCAGCTGGACCCCGCGAACTTCCGCCGCCAAATCACCTCCACCCCGGAGATTGAAGAAACCGGCGAATACCTCCAGGGCGGGAAGCACCGCCCGCCCCGCCTTTACCGCTTCACCGGCCGCCCCGGCCTTGACCCAGATAACAGGAGCACACCATGAGCAGCGTCAACACAGCAATCCAGCTGATCACGCGCGAACAGGCCGAAAACGCGGCCGCCGGCAAAACAGCCGCCACGTGCAGCCCGGCGCTGGCCAAGGGCCCCTGGGACTACGACCTCGCCGAGGCCCTCGCCGGCATTCCCGCCTACGGCCCGGGAGCATCCAGCGCCGATGTTGCCCCGGCCGCGACGCCCCGCCAGGGGCAGCTGCCCGAGGAATACAAACTCGCCAGCGACGCCGAACTGGACCGGCGGATCCGCGCGGCGAAGGACGTCCTGGGCGAGCGTGCCGTGATCCTGGGCCACTTCTACCAGCGTGACGAGGTCATCCAGTACGCCGACTTCGTGGGTGACTCCTTCCAGCTGGCCAACGCCGCACTGACGAAGCCCGATGCGGAGGCCATCGTCTTCTGCGGCGTCCACTTCATGGCCGAGACGGCGGACATCCTGTCCCGGCCGGAGCAGGCCGTGATCCTGCCGAACCTGGCCGCGGGCTGCTCCATGGCGGACATGGCGGACACGGACTCCGTTGAAGAGTGCTGGGAACAGCTGGAAGAGATCTTCGGCACCGAGCCCGACGCCGACGGCCGGGTTCCGGTCATCCCCGTCACCTACATGAATTCCTCCGCCGCCCTGAAGGCTTTCTGCGGCGAGCACGGCGGCATCGTCTGCACCTCCTCGAACGCCAAGACCGTCCTGGAATGGGCCTTCGAACGGGGCCAGCGGGTCCTGTTCTTCCCGGACCAGCACCTGGGCCGCAACACCGCCAAGGCCATGGGCGTGCCGCTGGAGCAGATGCCCATGTGGAATCCCCGCAAGGAGCTCGGCGGCAACGACGAACAGGCACTGCTGGATTCCCGCGTGATTCTCTGGCACGGATTCTGCTCGGTCCACAAGCGGTTCAACGTGGCCCAGATCGAAAAGGCCCGCGCCGACTTCCCCGGCGTCAACGTGATCGTGCACCCCGAGTGCCCCATGGAAGTGGTGGACGCCGCGGACTCCGCAGGGTCCACCGACTTCATCAAAAAGGCCATCGCCGCAGCCACCGAACCCACAACGTTCGCCATCGGCACGGAAATCAACATGGTCAACCGGCTTGCCGCCGAATACCCCCAGCACACCATCTTCTGCCTGGACCCGGTGATCTGCCCCTGCTCCACGATGTACCGGATCCACCCCGGCTACCTCGCCTGGGTGCTGGAGGAACTCGTCGCAGGCCGTGTAGTCAACCGCATCACCGTCGCGGACGCCGTGCAGGCGAACGCCCGGACAGCGCTCGAGCGCATGCTCGCCGCCAGGCCGTAATGACCGCCATCCCAGCCGTGGGACAGACCCGTGCCCCTGCAGACCGCAGCCCATCCCCGCAGCGGCTGGTCGTCGTCGGAAGCGGCATAGCCGGCCTGTATGCCGCCCTCCTGGCGGCGGAGGCGGGCGCCGATGTGGTGGTGCTGACCAAGGGTGCGCTCGCGGACAGCAACACGTTCTACGCTCAGGGCGGGATTTCGGCCGTGCTGGACGAGCCTGCGCCGGGAGACACCGTGGCTGTCCACATCGCAGACACCCTCGCCGCGGGTGCCGGGCACTGCAACTACGAGGCCGTCCGTGTACTCTGCACCGAGGCGCGCCACGACATTGCCGGCCTGGTGCGGTTCGGAGTGCGTTTTGACCAGGACCACGACGGCGGGCCCGCCCTTGGCCTGGAAGCCGCCCATTCCGCGCCGCGCATCCTCCATGCCGGGGGCGACGCCACCGGGGCGGGCGTGGTCCACGCCCTGGTCAGCGCCGTGCTGTCGCAGCAGGACGCAGGAAAGATCCGGCTGATCGGGCATGCCCTGGCCACCGAACTGATGAAGTCCGGTGACAGGGTGACCGGTGTCAGGTACACCCACGGCGGCCGAAACCTTGCCCTCCAGGGGGATGCCGTGCTGCTGGCCACGGGCGGCGCCGGGCAACTGTTCGCCCAGACCACCAACCCGGCCGTGGCCACCGCCGACGGACTCGCCCTCGCCTGGCGTGCCGGTGCCGCCGTCGCCGACCTGGAATTCTTCCAGTTCCACCCCACCTGCCTGGTTCCCGCCCGGACGCAGGCTGCTTCGGACGCGGACCCGCTGCTGATCTCGGAGGCCGTCCGCGGCGAGGGTGCCGTCCTGCTGGACTCCCGGGGTCGGCGCTTTATGCCCGAATACCATCCGGACGCCGAGCTGGCACCCCGCGACGTCGTGTCCCGCAGCATCGCCCTGCACCTGGCCAAGCTTGGCGACCCCAACGGCCACGTCTACCTCGACGCGACCGTGATCGAGGCTGCCAAGGGCTCAGGTTTCCTGGCGCGCCGGTTCCCGACCCTCAGCGCCAGGACCCGCGCGGCGGGCCTCGACTGGACCCGCGAGCTTGTGCCCGTCGCCCCGGCCGCCCACTACTGGATGGGCGGCGTCGCCACCGACCTCCACGCCAGAACTTCAGTCCCCGGGCTCTACGCCGCCGGCGAAGTCGCCTGCACCGGCGTCCAGGGCGCGAACAGGCT